>JACCYU010000103.1 GCA_013696315.1 Gammaproteobacteria bacterium
GTGTTGCACAAGTCGGTGTCGGAGGCGGCCGTGGTCGGCTTTCCACACGAGAAGAAGGGACAAGGCATTTACGCCTACGTGACCTTGATGGAAGGCGTGGAGCCGAGCGAGGAGCTGGAGAAGGAACTGGCGCAACTGGTGCGCGACGAGATCGGGGCCATTGCCAAGCCGGACGTGATTCAGTGGGCGCCGGGCCTGCCCAAGACGCGCTCGGGCAAGATCATGCGCCGCATCCTGCGCAAGGTTGCCGCCAACGAAGTCGATGAGCTGGGCGACACGTCTACCTTGGCCGATCCATCGGTGGTGGACGATCTGGTCGAGCATCGGGCGAGCAAATAGCGGCGAATTCGTACGCGCCCGGGATCGCGTCTGTACGGTTCGCTGTTGATAACAGCGATCTTCCAGTTATCGTGCCCATGCACGGCTTTGTTAATTTCTTCGCTTAGGGTCTCTATCATGACAAACGGACATACCCTTCGTAATGTCGCGATCGCGTCGCTCGCCGCCAGCGTATTTTTGTACGTACCGCAGTCTGCCCGTGCGTTCGACTTCGAGGCTGGTAAAACGGTCGTCACGATCGGCGGTTTCGCCAAGCTGAGTGCTATTTATAACGACGCCAGCGACGGCAGACAGACAGGATAAGATTCGGCGCTGGGCACCGACTTCTACCTGCCGTTCACGGTGCCGGTGGCCGGTGACGGTGAAAGCCATCAGACCACATATGCGAGCGCCAAGGAGAGCCGGCTCACTTTAGATAGCGCGACCGACATGAATGGCAACGCGTTGACCACCTATTTCGAGATAGATTTTCTGACCGCCGATACGGGCGCCAACGAAGCATTCACGAACTCATTCAGCCCGCGGTTGCGGCACTACTACTTTACGTTTAACGACCTGCTGATGGGGCAGACCTGGTCGACCTTCCAGAATGACGACGCGCTGCCGGAAACGCTGGATTTCGTGGGGCCGGCCGAGAGCACGATCTTCGTTCGTCAGCCGCAGATCCGCTACACTTGGGGGGCCTTCGACTTTGCCATCGAGAATCCGGAGACTGAGCTATACCAAAACGGCGGACCAACCGCATCGGACCCCGAAAGTGGCGATGTAAACGTGTTCCGCCTGGGCACCCGGACCAATGACGGCCGCATTCCGGATTTCGTGGTGCGTTATAACCTAGAAACCGATCTTGGTTCGTTCGCGCTCGCGGGGCTCGGCCGGACGCTTACGGTCGATAACGGCAATCCTGACTTTCTCGACCAAGATGACACTCAGCTCGGGTATGGCTTGAGCCTCTCAGGCGTGGTGCCCGTCGGTGAGGAGGATGAGATGGTGTTCCAGCTTAATGGCGGCGACGGCATTGGACGCTACATGGGGTTCGGTCCCGCCGACGGCGTGATCGATGATACCGGCGAGATCGAGTCAATTCCGCAATATGGCGGGTACTTCGGCTATACCCATGCATGGAGTTCAAAATGGCGCTCCAACGTCGTTGGCAGCTATCGTCAGATCGACAATCCGGTTGAATTCACCGGTACGAATGCCGAAAAGCAGGCTTACAGCTGGCATATCAATTTGCTGTATTCGCCGGTGGAGCCGATCACCTTCGGCGTTGAATTAATTCATGCCGAGCGTGAACTGGAAAGCGGCGCCAACGGTAACATCAATCGCCTGCAGGTATCGGGCATCTACGAGTTCTGATGTCCTGACTCTGAACGCGTTTGCGCTGGTCATGGAAATGTTGAGCACAGCCCAACTGACCACGCTTAAGTTATTTCTAGACAAGTCGTCAATGCGAGGATCGGCTCGACGTGCCAATCCAGGAAGTGGCTGATCAACGGATATTCTAGATTGCTTCGCTGCTCGCAATGACGATTGAGGCGGCTTGTTCAGAGGCTCCCCAACTTATTAGCCTTGAGCGTCAGGCATACACTCGCGTACGCGCTTGAGCCACGCATGGCGCTTTTCGGTTAAACCCGCCGCCGTGAACCGCGTCAGCACCTCGCTGGTGACGCCGGGCAGCGACGCGCTTCGGGCTGTGTCGTGGTACTCGCCGGTCTTCCTGTCAAGCGTGTGTATGCTGATGCTATTACCGTCATGACGCCAAACCTCGGGAACGCCCACTGCCGCGAACACAGGAAAGCGCGGTAGCGACACGTTCGTGATGTCAATTTCGATCACCAGATCCGGCGGCGGGTCGATGGTCAGATCGACTGCGTCATTGCCCCGCATTCGCTCCGCATTTTCGATATAAAAACACGAGTCGGGCTCGAAGCCGCTTGCCAGATCCTGGCGTTTGAAGGTTGTCGAGCCTGCGCCCATGATGTCGATGTTCAGCTGCTCGGCAAGTATCTCGACCAGGGACGCAATGATACGGTTAATGATTTCGTGCCTGTACGAAACGATCATGATTTCCAGCATCCCCCGGTGATAGACAAAGCGCGTGCCCGTGCTATCTCCATGCTCGCTGAGCAGCCTCTCGTACGTCTCCCAGGTGATATCGCGCAGTATGACTTGCCCGGCGACCTGGCGCGGTCGGCTCAATGCTGTTGCCATCGTTCGATATCCTCCGTACGTTAGCGCTACACGCGACCTTCACCCGCAGCCTCAATTCTATCACCCGCCCACAGGTCTTTCCGTTAACGCAGCATGAATGTCTTTCGATGATCGGCCTCGGCAAGGCGCCGTGCGATGACGGTGTTATCCAGTCCAGCGAGCAACATTCCGAATGTACGCAGGCGGCGAAACCGTGGGTGCTGGCGGCGACCATTCTGGGATCGAGCATGGCGTTTATCGACGGCTCGGTGGTCAACGTCGCGCTGCCGGCGATTGCGACAGATCTCGCCGCCTCGGTGGCGGGCATGCAATGGGTGGTCAATGCGTACGCGCTGCTGCTCGCGTCGCTAATTCTGATCAGTGGCGTGGCGGGCGATCGCTTCGGGCGGCGGCGCGTGTTCGCGCTCGGCATTGTGCTGTTCATGCTTGCGTCAGTATGGTGCGGGCTTGCGGCCGACGTTGAACAACTGATCTTCGCGCGGGCAGTGCAGGGTGTGGGCGGGGCCATGCTGGTGCCCAGCAGCCTCGCCATCATCAGCGCGACTTTCGAGACGCACGAACGAGGCAGGGCGATCGGCACATGGGCCGGTTTTTCGGCTGTCACCGCGGCGCTCGGACCGGTGCTGGGCGGGTGGTTGGTAGACGCGGTGTCGTGGCGCGCGATTTTTTTCATCAACGTGCCGCTTGCCCTTCTGGCGCTTATGATTACCTTAACGCGCGTGCCGGAGAGTCGCGCTAATCAAGAAAACCCCGCGCTGGACTGGCGCGGCGCCTTGCTGGCGGTGACGGGGCTAGCGGCGCTGACTTACGGCCTGATCGTCGCCGCCGAACTGGGCTGGAGTCACGCGGTCGTGATCGGCGCGCTGCTTGCCGCCGTGCTGATCCTGAGCGTATTCCTGCGGGTCGAAGCGCGCGCCGCGTCGCCCATGCTGCCGCTGACGCTGTTTCGTTCACCCACGTTCAGCGGCGCGAATCTGATGACCCTGCTGCTTTACTTCGGCTTAAGCGGCAGCCTGTTTTTCCTGCCATTCAATCTGATTCAGGTGCAGGATTATTCGGCCACGCAGGCGGGCGCGGCGTTTCTGCCGTTTACGATCATCATGGGCGGGCTGTCGCGCTGGGCCGGCGGATTGCTGGCGCGATACGGCGCGAGGCCGCCGCTCGTTGTGGGGCCCGTCGTCGCCGCCTGCGGTCTCGCTCTGTTTGCCTGGCCGGGCATCGGCGGCTCGTACTGGACGACGTTCTTCCCGGGCATGGTGGTACTGGCGCTGGGCATGACAATCAGCGTCGCGCCGCTGACCACAACGGTAATCAACGCCGTGGATAACCGTTATGCGGGCACTGCCTCGGGTGTCAACAACGCGGTGTCGCGCACCGCCACCTTGCTCGCGGTCGCGGTGCTGGGTGTGGTGGCGCTGCAGGTCTTTCGGGTCAGCCTGGATGAGCGCCTGATGATGTTGAATGTCCCGCCAGCAATCGAAAAAATAGTTGTCCGCACCAGCGATCGCCTGGCAGGTGTGCAGGTGCCCGCGAACGCGACGCCGGCAGCGCGCGAGGCACTGCAACGGGCGGCGGACGAATCCTTCGTTACCAGTTTTCGCGCCGTGATGCTGACCGCCGCCGGCTGTGCGCTGGCGGGCGCGGCATGCGCTGGCCTGATGATCGCGCCCGCGACCGGCGGCGGTCAAAGGCGCCAGGGCGGAGCCACCTTCAAATCAGGCGTAAACCCAGGTCCATAAAGTATGAACATCGGAATGAAGCTTGCCACTCGCATTGGGAGCAGCCACTGATGGCCGGAATCAGGGATGTCAAAGCCTGTGTATTCGACGCCTATGGAACGCTGTTCGATGTGCACTCCGCCGTTAAACGATACCGTAAAAGAATAGGCGAACACGCCCAGCCCCTGTCCGTATTGTGGCGCACCAGGCAACTGGAATATACCTGGCTACGCAGCCTGATGGGCGCGCACGCGGATTTCTGGCAGATCACGGGCGACGCCCTGGACTATGCCATGCGAACTTATGGTCTTTTCGATGGGCGGCTGCGTGAGGATCTCATGCGCGCTTATCACGAGCTCGATTGTTATCCGGAGGTAAAGGATTCCCTGGCGGCGCTCAAACGCCGCGGCATCAGAACTGCCATTCTCTCCAACGGCACGCGCGGCATGATCGAGGCGGCCACCGCCGCGGCCGGACTCGACGAGCTCATCGACGACATCTGCACGGTCGACGAACTGCGCATCTACAAACCGCACCCGAAGGTTTATCGCCTGGCCTGCGAACGCCTCGCGCTACCGGCCGAACGAATCAGCTTCCAGTCGGCCAACGCCTGGGACGCCGCCGGCGCGGCTTACTTCGGCATGCGTGTGGTGTGGATCAATCGCGCAGGCGCACAACCCGAGCGAATTCCGAACCTCCCCGACGCGGAACTCGCGAGCCTCGCCGGGTTGCCCGATCTCATCGGCTGACCTCACACCGGACTGCCGGCTCTCTCGTTTGCCAGCTCACTGTTGGGACTTTTGGTGCTGCGATGACTAGAATAACCTTGACACTATCGCGCGGAGGATCGGTCATGCCGCAGCACGACTATCAAACCGTCTACAGTCGCTGGTTGAGTGATCCGCAAGGATTCTGGAGCGAGGCCGCCGAGGCCATCCACTGGGACCGACCCTGGGACAAGGTGCTGGACGACGGTGACAAACCTTTCTATCGCTGGTTCGCCGGCGGGCGCCTGAACACCTGCTATAACGCGCTGGATATCCACGTCGATCAAGGTCGCGGCGAGCAGCCGGCCCTTATCCATGACAGCCCGGTCACCGATTTGATCAGGCGCTATTCTTATCGCGAATTGCGCGACACAGTGGCATTGTTCGCCGGGGCGCTGCGCGATCAGGGCGTGGCCCGCGGCGACCGGGTGATCATTTACATGCCGATGGTCCCGGAGGCCGTGATCGCCATGCTGGCCTGCGCGCGACTGGGCGCGATTCACTCGGTTGTCTTCGGCGGTTTCGCCGCCAATGAACTGGCCACCCGCATCGATGACGCACAGCCCAAGCTCATCGTCACCGCGTCCTGCGGCGTCGAGCCGGGCCTCGTGATTGAATACAAGCCGCTGGTGGACAAGGCGCTGGCGCAGGCCAGACACAAGCCGGACGGCTGCATCGTCCTGCAGCGGCCGCAGTGCCGCGCGAAGCTTGTGGCAGGCCGCGATTTCGACTGGCAGGATGCGATGGCGAGCGCCACGCCGGCCGATTGCGTGCCGGTCGCGGCGACCAATCCGCTCTATATTCTTTACACCTCGGGCACTACCGGCAAGCCAAAAGGCATCGTGCGCGACAACGGCGGTCATGCGGTGGCGCTCAAGTGGTCCATGCAAAACATCTACGACGTGGCGCCCGGCGACGTGTACTGGTCCGCATCCGACGTGGGCTGGGTGGTGGGTCATTCGTACATCGTGTATGGCCCGTTGCTGCAGGGTTGCACCACCATCATGTACGAGGGCAAACCGGTCGGTACGCCGGATGCCGGGGCCTTCTGGAGGGTGATCGCCGAGCACAAGGTGAAGGTGATGTTCACGGCGCCCACCGCGATTCGCGCCATCAAGAAAGAAGATCCCGAAGGCGAGCACGCCGGGCGCTATGACCTGTCGGGATTTCGCACCCTGTTTCTGGCCGGCGAGCGCTGCGACGCGGATACGCTCGAGTGGGCGCGAGATCTGCTCAAGGCGCCCGTCATAGACCACTGGTGGCAGACCGAGACGGGCTGGGCGATCGCGGCGAATTGTCTGGGTATCGAACACCTGCCGGTCAAGCCGGGCTCGCCCACCCGGGCTGTTCCAGGCTATGACGTGCGCATACTGGGGCGCAAGGGCGACGAGATGCCGCCGAATGAAATGGGCGACTTATGCATAAAATTGCCGCTGGCGCCAGGCTGTCTGCCGACTTTGTGGAACAACGATGAGGGCTATAAAGCGGCTTATCTCGAGCGCTATCCCGGCTATTACCTGAGCAGCGACGCGGGCTATCTCGATGCCGACGGCTATCTGTGGGTGATGAGCCGCACCGACGACGTGATCAACGTGGCCGGGCACCGGCTGTCTACGGGTGCCATCGAAGAAGTGTTGGCGGCGCATCCCGACGTGGCGGAATGCGCCGTCGTCGGGGTCGCCGATCCGCTGAAAGGTCAGCGGCCCGTGGGCCTGGTGGTGCTCAAGAGTGGCGTTGGGCGCGATGAGGATGAGATCAGATCAGAGCTGGTGTTACGCGTGCGCGAGCAGCTCGGGCCGGTGGCCGCGTTCAAGCTCTGCGCCATGGTGCCGCGCCTGCCCAAAACCCGCTCCGGCAAGTGCCTGCGTGCGGTGATGCGAAAGATCGCCGATGGCGAGCCTTACACGAGCCCCGCGACCATCGACGACCCCGCGATCCTGCGCGAGATCGCCGACTGTCTGAAGAAGCTGGGTCTACCCCTGCAGGCGTAAATAAACCTAAGGAAGGCCCGCCTCCATTTGCAGCGAAGAAGACTATGAGCACAACCAAAAATACTGGCAAGAGTACCGGGGGCCTGCGCGGCCAGTCCGCGGGCGAGAGCGCGATCGCGACGGTGGGGCTGGAAGGCCACGGTCTGACGTATCGTGGCTACGATATTACGGAGCTGGCCGAGCAGGCGACGTTCGAGGAAGTCGCTTATCTGCTGATATACGGCGAGCTGCCGTCGGCCGACGGCTTGCGCGCTTACAAGACGCGGCTCAAGGAACTGCGGGGCCTGCCGCCTGCGCTTAAAGAAACACTGGAGCGAATTCCCGCGAATGCCGCGCCCATGGACGTGCTGCGCACCGGTTGCTCGATGCTGGGTACACTAGAGCCCGAAAAAGAGTTCAGCGCGCAGCGCGACGTCGCCGACCGCCTGCTCGCGGCGTTCCCGTCGATGCTGTTGTACTGGTATCACTTCGTGCACAGTGCCAGACGCATAGCGACCGAGCACGAAGACGACACCGTGGGCGGTCATTTTCTGCATCTGCTGCACGGCAGCCCGCCGAGCCCGCTGCATCGGCGCGCCATGAACGTGTCCCTGATCCTGTATGCCGAGCACGAGTTCAATGCTTCGACGTTCGCCGCGCGCGTGTGCGCCGCCACACTTTCGGATTTTTACTCGGCCGTCACCGGCGCCATCGGCACCTTGCGCGGGCCGCTGCACGGGGGCGCCAACGAGGCCGCAATGACGCTCATCGAGCGTTTCGACGACGCCCCACAGGCGCGCCGCGGCTTACAAGAAATGCTCGCGCGCAAAGACAAGATCATGGGCTTTGGGCACGCGGTGTACCGCGAATCCGACCCCCGCAACGCGACGATCAAGGCGCTGGCAAAGCAGTTGTCGGACACGGCCGGCGACACGCGCCTGTTCGCCGTGTCGGAGGCCATCGAGAGCGTCATGTGGGCCCAGAAGAAGCTGTTCCCCAATCTCGACTTCTACAGCGCATCGACCTATCACTTCTTGGGGGTGCCGACGCCGCTCTTCACGCCCATCTTCGTGATCTCGCGAGTTGCTGGCTGGTCGGCGCATATCGTCGAGCAGCGCGGCAACAATCGATTAATCCGTCCCAACGCGGATTACATCGGCCCGCCCGCGCGGCCTTATGTGCCCATCGAACAACGCAATTCGTAGCCGTAGGCGCTGCCTAAGCGCACCGCGCGACGCGCGCAGTGTACGCGCGCGAACGGCGCACCCTACTACGCCTTAAGCCGCGCCCTGCAGGCTGCAAGAGGTTAATGCATGTCAGACCGCGCAACCCGCGAAGCCAATCGCCCGGCGCCGGATTCGGTGCTGACGGACATCGCCGATTTCGTTCTGAATTTCGATGCCGCGAGCCCCGAGGCACGCGAGACGGCGCGCTATTGCCTGCTGGACTCTTTAAGCTGCGGCATGCTGGCGCTCTCGTATCCCGCGTGTACGAGACTGCTGGGTCCGCTGGTGCCGGGCGCACAGATGCCGGGCGGCGCGCGGGTGCCGGGCACGTCATACGAGCTCGATCCGGTGCGGGCCGCGTTCAACATCGGCGCGATGATCCGCTGGCTGGATTTCAACGATACCTGGCTGGCCGCGGAGTGGGGTCACCCTTCCGACAATCTGGGCGGCATTCTGGCGACGGCGGATTACTTGAGCCGTACGCGCGCGGCGCAGGGCGAGGTGCCGTTACACGTGGGCGACGTGTTGACCGCGATGATCAAGGCCCACGAGATTCAGGGCGTCATCGCGCTGGAAAACAGCTTCAACGGAGTGGGGCTGGATCATGTCTTGCTGGTACGCGTGGCCAGCACCGCGGTGGTCACGGCCATGCTGGGCGGCAATCGGGAACAGGTCATTAATGCGGTGTCGAATGCGTGGGTCGACGGCGGCAGTCTGCGCACGTATCGTCACGCGCCCAACACCGGCTCGCGCAAGAGCTGGGCGGCGGGCGACGCCACCAGCCGCGCGGTTTGGCTCGCGGTAAATGCGCTGCGCGGCGAAATGGGTTATGCATCGGCGCTGTCGGCCAGGGAATGGGGCTTTTACGACGTGCTGTTCAAGGGCAAACCTTTCGCCTTCGGGCAGGGCTACGGCAGCTACGTGATGGAAAACGTGCTGTTCAAGATATCGTTCCCCGCAGAGTTCCACGCGCAGACGGCGGTGGAGGCGGCGCTCACGTTACATCCACAGATCAAAGACCGTGTCGCGAACATCGACCGCGTCGTCATCGAAACTCAGGCAGCCGGCGCCCGCATTATCGATAAAACCGGGCCGCTGTCGAACCCCGCCGATCGCGATCACTGCATTCAGTACATGGTGGCGGTAGCGCTGATCTTCGGTCGTCTGGAGGCTTCAGACTACGAAGACGGGATTGCCGCCGACCTGCGCATCGATGCGCTGCGCGCGAAGATGCACGTCGAGGAGAATTCACGCTTCACGCGTGATTACTTCGATCCGGCCAAACGCGCCATAGCCAATGCCGTGCAGGTATTATTCAAGGACGGCTCGCATAGCGAGAGGATCGCGGTCGACTATCCGCTCGGCCACCGTCGACGCCGCGCCGAAGGTATGCCATTGCTGGTGGACAAGTTCAGGCGCGCCATCGCGACTCGCTTCCCGGCGCGGCGTTGCGAAGAGATTGCGCGGCTATGCGAGGATCAGCAGCGGCTGGAGGCAATGCCCGCGCAAGCGTTCATGAACCTGTGGGTTGTTTAATCTCCTGTCGGTAGAGCGACGCGCCACTGCAGGACGCGGCTGGTAATGTGACGGCATTCGTAGATCCCGCGCTGCCGCATGTCGGGTACAGCGGCGCGGGCTAAAGGCATCTGGATCCCGCTGCCGCTAAAATCCGGATGCGTGAAATAAGAGCGCCTCGACTGTGGTCGAAGCGCCTTATGCCGAGCAGATGGTAGTTTACTTGCCCTTGAACTTGTCCTTGACCTCGCCTTTAGTCTCTTTCAGATGGCCTCTGCCTTGTTGTCCCTTGCCCTCGGCCTCACGGTCTTTATCGCCCAGCACCTTGCCGGCGGTCTCTTTGATTTTACCGACAACTCGATCAGCCTTGCCTTCGGTTTTGTCTGTCTTGGGATCTTTCATGTCATGCTCTCCTGGTGTGTGGGGTGGGTTAGGCGCGCAATGCCGTAATCCACCGGCTTCGTAATCATCTGTGAGTAATCTCGGATCGCTCCTGGATAATCCACGCGACGGCTAGCGTTTCAAACGCGACGCTATCAGAGCGCCGGCGGCGAAGGCGATCATGATAGTTGCCACGGGATAGTGGAATGTGAGGTCGGCTAAGTCCCGGTAGGCTTCGCCCGACCGGCGCCGCAGCTGACGCGCGGAATCTCGCACAACTTCTCCCGCGTCGGACGCGGTTTCTCGCGCGCGTCTTTCCAACTCCGCAGCGCCCTCGGCCCCTCTTTCAACGACTTCGCTTGTAGAGTCGGCAACCCGGTGGCGCCTGGATTCAGATCTTTTGAACATGGGTACCCCTTTGCAGTGTTCGTGATCGAGCTCAACGTACTCGGCCGCGCCGAATAAGGTTGACGATGGCCAGTAATACCACTGCGCCAAGGAACGCGATGAACAAGGCGGGAATGCTGAAATTGTCGCGGCTCAAGCTGCCGATGCCGAATAGCGGCGATAGCAGCAAACCACCGAGAAACGCGCCGACGATGCCCACAACAATGTTCAACAGCAGCCCTTGCTGCGCATCGGTTTTCATAACGAGGCTTGCCAGCCATCCGATGACTCCGCCGACGACGATCCAGATGATGAAATTAATCATGAGTCCTCCTGGGAGGGTAATGGTTGCCGCGATACTGTTCGCCTGTTGCCCCAATGCTTTTGCATCGCTTCGATTCAGTTGCCTCGTTGGTTACCGCCAGGGCTGTTCCGCCGCCCGACGATACTCTTCTGAGAGCGTTTCTGAATCAACCGCCAGACAAAGCGACCTATAGCGAGAAATAATGTCTTCTTCATTTTAAGTTACCCTTCCTACCTGCGAGTGGCCGCAGTGGGTACGACATCTTTGGGGATTCCGGCCGTACCGCCGAGCGCGGCCGCGACTGCCCCGAGCACAAGCGCAATAAATGCGCCGAACGCCGCGCCGGAGGCTATCGGCGCGACTTGTTCCGCGGTCTGCGCCGCCTGTTGCTGGGCTTCATCCAGCGCCTGCCCAGCCTCCCGGCGCACCTGACGGTACTGCTGCTTAGCCTCATCAACCGCCTGCCGAGCCGCTTGCTGAGCCTGTTGAGGTTGCTTCTTGACCGCCTCGGCGGCTTCAGGCGCGACAGCGGAAACGCCTTGGCCGGCAAGTTGGAGTCCTTGTCCGAGCATACCCGCAACGCCACTCGCAGCGCCGCCAACGGCCGAGGTGGCGAGATACAGGGAGAACAAAGTAGCAAGCGCCCACACAACAATGCCGTTCAAGACGCCATCCGGCTTAGTGAATACGCCGGCCATGCGGCCCGCGACATAGCCGCCAATATAAAGCGATATCAGGCTGCTTATTACGAGCCAGATCGCCGCGCCAATACCGCCGCCGGCTAAAGCGCTAGCACCCTGGGCTTGACTCATGACGCCAAGACCGATGCTCAGTCCAAGCAGGGTAAGGACAATCTGTACGACGAGCGCGACGATCGCACCCGCGAAGATCGCGCCCCATGACACACGCTTGACAACGTCGTGGTATTCCCCGGACGTTACGCTTATATGATTGGCCATGATGGATTATCTCCAGTGCTGTTCATTTTTGAGCAAGTCTTCAACCAATATTCATAGTCCAGTTTTCATTGCGTGGGAGCTATAGCATTTTCTCCCGCGACTGCTCCGCGCGCGCCGCGCCGATGGCGGTCTTCACATCTTTTTCTTCCTCTGGCGGCGGGAGCACCGCGGGCATCCCCAGCGACTCGATCCACAGCTCTCGCGTCCAACCTGTGCTGTGGTAAACGTGCTCGTCTTCCTCGTCCTCGACCTCCTCATACGCTTCCTTGAGCGCCTTGCCATTCGCACCCTTGGTCTTTTCCGCGACCTTGCCGATGAGTTCCCAATTCATATGGTCTTTGGTCTCGGCCAGCACCACGCACTCGCCCGCGACTAATTGGGCTGCATCGGGCTTGCCCGCCTTCATCGCCATTTCCATTGCCTTCACAAGCGACTCGCCGAGATGTCGGACGACCTGACGCCCCGGTGTCTCGGTGTCGGGGTCGAGGCCCAGTTGTTCAAACACCTTGAGTACAATGCGCTCGTGATTTTGGGTTTGCTCGAGATAGCCCTGCCATGCTTTCTTGAGATCTTCGTTGACAACGCACTGAAGTGCTGTCTGATAAATCTGCACACCGCCTTTTTCAGTCTCAAGCGCCTGGTACAGCAGCTCGTTCACTTGCTCTTTTTTCATTGCGGTCTCCTCGATGATTATTGATTAAGATCATTCCGCTCAAAGCGCAGAGGGATCTGTAACCGGATTAAATAAAGACGCAACCTCGGACCATAAAGGAGCCCACCCGCCGATGGGCGGCGAGTGGGCTGACTGCTGATGGGGGATCAACATTTTTAGCGGCTTGCGTGTTTGCGCCGAGCCTTAAAGGTCGTTATCCCGGCCGGGCGCCTGCTGACCTGGCTTTTCTTCATCCGCATCGTGCCCGTCCGGCTTCGCTTCGCCTGGACTGCGCTGATCGGGCTTGTCTTCGCCGGGGGCGAACTGATCCGGTTTCTCTTGCTCCGGATTTCGCTGATCCTCGTTGCCGGCATTCTGCTCCTGATTTACCATCTAGTTTCCTCCTGTGTGTTAAGCGGCAAAGTGAAGCAACTAATAAACGTTGACCACTTCGACCACCGATCAGACCGTGATCTGATCCTGACCTCACGCTAGCAGTTTCTCGTGACCCGCACTATGTACTTTGACATAGATGTTATAGTAACTGGACGTTCCGGCCGCGGTGTCGCCAAACCATGAAGCAGGTTCGCTGCTACGAGTGCCCCTTGCGTCGGCTTGCCGTCTTTAAGCCGAATACCGAGGAGGAAATCGACTTCATCGATGCGATGAAGCGGGGGCAGATTCAAGTGTTGGCCGGGCGCGAGATCGTTCATCAAGGCGATAGAGATCCGCGCCTGTACTCCGTCCTTTCCGGGTGGGCGTTCCGCTTCAAAACCTTGACGGATGGCCGTCGCCAGATTCTGAATTTTTTGTTGCCGGGCGATCTGATCGGCTTTCAGGCGCAGCTGCTCGGAGATTCAGAGCATGGGGTGGAAGCGCTGACCGACGTTGATCTGTGCGTGTTTTCACGCGACAAGATCTGGGAGCTCTACAATCGCTATCCGGAGCTCGCGTTCGACATAACCTGGCTTGCCGCGCACGAAGAGGGCATGGTCGACGAGAATCTGGTCTCCAGCGGCCGCCGCACAGCGCTCGAAGCCGTCGCCACGTTGCTGATCCACCTTTACAAACGTGCTGCAGCGGTCGACCTTGCCGTGAAAGACGGTATCGACTTTCCCATCACTCAGCAGCACATCGCCGACGCGCTCGGACTCTCGCTGGTGCATACGAACAAGACGCTGCGGCGGCTGCGGAAGCTCGGACTCTTCGGCCTGGACCAGCGTCGTCTCGTGCTGCTCGAACCGAAGGCGCTTCGAAAACTGGCTGATTACTTTGAGCGCCCGATCAATGCGCGGCCGCTGATTTGATCGGCCAAGAATTGAAACCGACAGGGACAGATCCGGACACGCTTTCACATGTCGTGTGACCTGAATGACGCGAAGCCGCTCTGGATTGTTCAGCGCGCGGTCCCGCCGTGCCGCACGCACCCGCGATTGCGCGCGCATAATGACCTCGGTATAGTCTCTGCGCTGTTATCCCGGTAATGCTCGCGGAGCGCCTTCGGCTGACGGCAAAATAATTCGCGTCGCGCCGGCGGAAGCGCGCGCTAGATCAGCGTGGGGCTTTTCGGTACCCTGGCTTGCGCTGGTGGTTCTCTGAACGATTTATCTCTGATCCACGTCGGTGCGGTCCGTGAAGGAGCGTATGACCAGCCTACACACTGACCCAGTCCCCCGCGTCAATTCGCTTTCGAAAGCGGCTTTCGAGCGCGATTTCCTGGCGCCGCTGCGGCCCGTGGTGTTTCGGCGACTGGCCAGCGCCTGGCCGGCGCTGAACAAATGGACGCCACAGTTTTTCATCGATAACTTCGGGGAGCGCAAGGTGCGGGTGTACGACGCGAGCTTCGCGCGACCCGGCCAGCATTACATGTCGAATATCGAAGTGCTGCCATTGCGCGAATTTCTGCACGCGATCCTCGACACTTCGCGGGATTTGCGCATGTTTCTTTACAATATCGCCGTGAGCTGCCCGCGTTGTTGCGTGACATTCGTTATCCCGATCTCGCGGACCATTTCTCCCGCCGCTTCGTGTTTATGTTTTTCGGCAGCCGCGGTGCGGTCACTCCGGTTCACTACGATATCGATCTCAGTCACGTCTTCTACACCTCGGTGCTGGGACGCAGGCGTATCACGCTGTTTCCGCAAACGCAGTCCGCGTATCTATATCGCCACCCGCTGACTGTACGCAGTTACGTGGATGTCGAGCGGCCGGATTTCAGCCGCTTTCCCGCGCTAGCCGACGCGTCGGGTTACGCCGTTACCGTGCATCCCGGCGAAACGTTGTTCATGCCCAGCGGCTACTGGCATCAGGTCAGTTACGAAGACGCGGGCTACGGCGTGTCCCTGCGGCTACCCAGCGAGCACTTTGCGCGGCGTTTGCAAGGGTTTTACAACCTCACGGTCGTCTCGCCCGTGGATCGCCTGCTGAACAAGCTCAGTTCGCGTTCCTGGTTTCAATTCAAGGAACGGGCTGCGGATAGCCGCGCCGCGCGGCTGGGTCGCTGAGCGGAATGACTGTGATGTCTGAGCCAGCAAGCCTCCGCGCGGTCGAAGCGTTCGCGCCTGCATTTATGCGATCGTTGCGATTTACGCTATTGATGGTGTGTGCGGCGAGTGTGGTCGCCCAGGCGGACGGTGCCGGAAATTTGATTACCGAGCCTGAAACCGGCGCGCGTTAACCGGTCGAAGTCAGATTCGAGCACGACGGCGCGCGCTATCGTCTGTCCGCCACCGGCACGGCGGTCAGAACCAAGTTCTGGTTCAACATCTACAGCATCGCGCATTATCTTGAGACCGGCCCAGAAGCCACGTCGGCGCAGGTGCTGGCGCGCATCACATGTCCCCGGATACCGCAAAGCAGGTGACCCTGGCGTTCGCGCGCGAGCTGGACGCCGAACAGGTGCGCGACGGTTTTATGGAGAGCTTCATCCAGCACGCGAGCCCTGAGGAAATACGCGCGACGCAAGCCGCGCTGCAAGCATTTCTGCGGGCAGTACACAAGGATGTAGTAGAGGGCGAACGCTTCACCGTGCGATGGCTGCCGGGCGGACGCCTGATTTCCATGTATCAGGGCGAGGTCGTGTCAGAAATTCCCAATCCCACGTTCGCGCGGGTGTGCTGGTCCGTGTGGTTCGGCGACGCGTCGATCGTCGATCGTGAACAATTGATCGCGCTGCGCGTGCTGCAACCCAATGTCTCGGTCGATAGCGGACCTGTAGACGCGGCGCGGTAAGGCGGCGCCTTCGTTTACGCGTACCAATCAGCGATAAAAAAAGCGCATAGCGGAGGAAAGCACATGGTCATCGAGAAGGACGAGATCGTGGAAGGACGTTTCAGCGTTCCGTTCCGGGTATACGGTACGGGCGAGCGTACGATGGTGTGCGTCAGTGGCGCGCAGCAGACCATGGCCGTATGGCGTACTGTTGTGAGCCATTTTTCCAAAGAATTCTGCATCGTGACCTTCGACATGCCGGGCCTCGGGCGCTCGAAGATTCTCGACGGTCCGTTGGAGATCGGCTTCGACGAGCAACTGCAAATCCTGCACCGGATCATCGAAAGCAGCGGGCGCGCCGGACCGCTGACCCTGGTGGGTGTCTCTTGGGGCACAATCGTCGTGGCTGCGTACGCGGCGCGCGCGCTCGCGGAGGTGGATACCCTGGTGCTCGCAAGCTTCGGTGTGCGTCTGAGCGAGTCTATG
>JACCYU010000104.1 GCA_013696315.1 Gammaproteobacteria bacterium
GCGCGGACCTGCGCATCAGCCAGCTTGCACAAGCGTTGCCGGATGAGCTAAAGCTGACCGCGAAGGCGTATGTCAGCGGCGGGCTTGCGCATCTGGCCGGCCTCATCGAGCAGTATCACGATCAATCGCAGCAGCACATGGACGCGGCGGGCTTGCGTGAGCTCGAACACCTGCAGCGGCGCATCGACGCCGAGGGCGGCTGGGATCTGGAACGCCGCGTGGAGACGGTACTCACCGAACTCGAAATACCGGGGGACGCGCATCTCGAGAACTTATCCGGTGGCTGGCAGCGTAGAGTCGGGCTCGCTCGCGCACTGGTGTCCAATCCCGAACTGTTGCTGCTGGACGAACCCACCAATCATCTGGATCTGGCCGCGATCGAGTGGCTGGAAAACCGCATCCGTAATTATCAGGGCAGCGTGCTGTTCATTACGCACGATCGCGCGTTCCTGCAGAGGCTGGCGACGCGTATCGTCGAACTCGACCGCACGCGCCTGACCAGCTGGCCGGGCGATTACCAGAATTTCCTGCGGCGCAAAGATGAAGCGATGAACGCGGAAGCGCTGGATCGCGCCGGCTTCAACAAGAAACTGGCCGAAGAGGAATCGTGGATACGTCAGGGCATCAAGGCGCGGCGCACGCGCAACGAGGGCCGGGTGCGCGCGCTGGAGGCGATGCGCGTGGAGTTCGCCGAACGCCAGCGCTTCAGGCCGGAACAGTCCGCGCGCATTCATATCGAGCAATCCGAACAGGAATCCGGGCGCAAGGTGATCGAGCTGAAAAACGTCACGCACGGCTACGGCGGCGAGATCTTGATAGAACATTTATCGCTCAAGGTCATGCGCGGCGACCGCATCGGACTGATCGGCAACAACGGCGTCGGCAAAAGCACTTTGCTGCGCATTATGCTTGGCGAGCTGGCGCCGCAAGCCGGAGTGGTCAAGCTCGGCACCAATCTGCAGATCGGTTATTTCGACCAGATGCGCCGCGAGCTGGACCCGGACAAGACCATCGCGGAACTGGTGAGCGACGGCCACGATTACATCAAGCTCAACGGCAAGGACCGTCATGTCATCGGCTATCTGCGCGGCTTTCTGTTCAGCGCCAAACGCGCCATGACCCCGGTCAGAGCGCTCTCCGGCGGCGAGCGCAACCGCGTGATTCTGGCGCGCCTGTTTACGCGGCCATCGAATCTGCTGGTGCTGGACGAACCGACCAACGACCTGGACGTCGAGACCCTGGAAGTGCTGGAAGACCGGCTGGTCGAATATCAGGGCACCCTGATCGTCGTCAGCCACGACCGCGAGTTTCTCGACAACGTCATCACCAGCACCCTGGTGTTCGAGCCCGATGGCAAGGTGCGAAGCTACGTCGGCGGTTTCAGCGACTGGGCGCGCCGCGGCCGGCAACTGGCGGAAAAGGACGATCCGAATCGCGCGGGTATCGAAACCCAGCGCGCACCGGATAACGGTGTCGATCGAATCAGCGCGCCTGCCGTAAAGCCGCCCAGAAAACTGAGCTACAAATTACAGCGCGAGCTGGAAAAACTACCCGATCGTATCGAATCCTTGGAGAACGACATCGCCACACTGGAGTCGCAAACCGCCGAACCTGAGTTCTACGCACAGCCGTTCGAAGAAGTGCAGCCAGTGCTGGAAAAGCTAAAGACGAAAAAGGACGCACTGGAACAGGCGGTGGAAAGGTGGGCGGAGCTGGAGAGTCGGTAGGTTTAGCGCGTGCCTTGCGCGACCAGGCGAGCGGAGGTGCGCGCCGACACCGTGAACGCAAAGAAGGGACCGAATTCCTGGGTAGCGAGCAGGCTGGTGATGAACAAACCCGGGATCGTCGTTTACAGATTGTCATCGAGCATTGGGCAACCGTCTCGTAACCCGAGCTTCGACAGCAGGTTGCCCTGAGCTAGCAGCGGCACCTTCGAGATGTCCGCTTTGTAGCCAGTTGCGAGAATGATCTGGTCGACCGCCAGAACGCTTCCGTTATTTAGCGCCACCTGTATTTCTCCGTCGGGGCGCGTCATGGCTTCGATTTGCGTACGCGGCCACAATTTAATCTGGTGCGTCCGACATCTCGGCTCAAGCCACGGTTCGACTTTGAGGCGACCCTCCACCCAGAATCGATAATTGAGCGCCTCGCGTTCGTTCGACGGGAGCGCGCGATACCAGCCCGGCGCGGTCACGAAACGTTCGATAAGTGGGTTGACCCAGGCCCAGTCCGACTCGACGAAACGCGGGCTGTCGTGGCGATACGAGACATGCACGGTCTCGGCGCCGGCATCATTGAGCAGGGCGGCCCACTCTAAGGCGCTCTGGCGTCCGCCGACGACAAGACAGCGTTTGCCTTTGAGACCTTCCAGGTCAACCAGATCGCAGGTGTGCTTAAAGCGGTTCCGCGGCAGGCGAGCGATCAGTTCCCCAGGCTGGTGCGCGAAGTGCTTGAACCCAATGGCGAGTAGTACGTATTTGGCGCGTATGATATCGCCGTTCTCAATCTCGGCTTGAAACCGGGCGCCCCGACGGTCCACCATGTCGAGGCGGCGAACGTGCGAAGGCATGGCCTCAATCGCGGCTTGCTGCTGAAACCATTGCGCGTAGCTCAAATAAAACTCAAGCGACAACGGCGTCACATCGGCGGATTTGAGTCCCTGGTCATCCACAAAGCGTTCGATCGTGTAAACACAAGCGGCATCCAGATGCCAGTCGCAGGCGGAGCGCAGCAACATGCCTGCAGGCATGTGTTCCTTACAGAAGGACATGGGGTTGCCGACCACGAGATGATCGATATCCAGATGCCGGGTGTACGCAGCCATCGCGAGTCCGAATGGACCCGCGCCGATGATCAGGAGATCACATTGCCTGTCCACAATTCTGCCCGAGAGTCGCACGCGTGAACACGCGCATCATTCAATTATTCAATGCCTGCCCATCATCCGCCATCGGGGAGAAAGGCGACGATGCGCAGCGGGCCGCCGCTGCCGCCTTTGATCTTCATCGGCAGCGCGACGATCTGTATTCCCTCCACTGGAAGTTTATCTAGATTAGCGACATTCTCGAACGCCGGGATGTCATGCGTCATCAGCGCCACGTGGCTGCCAAAGGTACTGGATTGTCCATAGTCGATGCTGGCGGTGTCTATGCCTACCGCGTTGACGTCTCGATTGCGCGTTAACCACGCGGCCGCGTCGGGATGTAAGCCCGGAAAATTTAGTTCGGCGACGCCTTCGGGGCCGCGTTTCGCCGTACCTAAGTATTTAACCGCATCAGGCCAGTACTGGCCGAATCCTGTTTGCAAGAGCACGATGCTGCCATCGGGTATCCTGCCGTGGGCGGACTCCCAGTCGGTAAGATCTTCGGCGCTGATCTGGTGGTTCCGGTTTGCGTTTACTCTCTCCGAGACATCTATTTTTACAGCCGGCGCGATAAGCTGCGTCACGGGGATTTGATCGAGCGTCTTACGGCCTTTTGCGAAGTGGATCGGCGCGTCGATATACGTGCCGCCGTGCTCGGCGGCACAGAACTGATAGGCTGCATAGTAATAGCCCTTTTCCGTCATCCCTTCAGAGACGGTATGCAGCTTGAACGGCTTTGCCGTCGGCCAGTAGATGGTTTCAGTGGACAGGTAATAGGTGAGATCAATCCATTCACCAGGTGGAAGCAAGGCCGCTCTGTCACAACCCGCCGCGAGTGCAAGAAGAAGCAGAGACAGCAACCAGGCTGGTTTGGATAACATCGATGTACTCCGATTTGCTCAATCATCGCGTGGCGCGAACCGGCGTCTCGTTAAGCGCGCGATCGAGACGCTGTTGTGACGTCTCCGATTCAATCGGCGCCTGCTTGCCTCTCATCGAGTACCGTATAAGGCTTCCCCGCCTCGCCGGTAAAGAAAACCAGGATTTTTGTCGGCGCCTTGCCGCGGGTAATGCCGTTGTGAGGCACGCCGACTGCCTCGGCAAAAGCTTCTCCAGCCTCGTAGTGAATACGCTTACCGCCCCTTATTTCTATCGTCACGGCGCCCGAGAGGATGTAACCATAGGTGGGATAAGGATGCGTATGCCAGCCGGTTTGCTTGCCCGGAGCGATCTCCACTTCCAGCGCGGTGAC
>JACCYU010000105.1 GCA_013696315.1 Gammaproteobacteria bacterium
TGCTGGTGCATCGCATCGCGTGGCTGTGTCTGGTCGAGGGCGTCTCGCCGTACAGCGTGCTGGCGGTCACCTTCACCAACAAGGCGGCCGCCGAGATGCGCGGGCGAGTGGAATCATTGCTCGGCGCCTCCACGCGAGGCATGTGGGTAGGCACGTTTCACGGCCTTTCGCATCGGCTGTTGCGCTCGCACTGGCGCGAGGCACGGCTGCCGGAGACGTTCCAGATTCTCGATTCCGATGACCAGTATCGTCTGGTAAAGCGGGTGCTCAAAAGTCTGGAGCTGGACGAGGCGCGCTGGCCGCCTCGCCAGACGCAGTGGTACATCAACGCGCGCAAGGACGAGGGCCTGCGCCCGCAGCAACTGGAAGATACCGGCGACCCAATCAGCCGCCAACTGGTGCGGATTTACACGGCTTACGAGAACGCGTGCCAGCGCGCCGGGCTGGTCGATTTTGCCGAACTGCTGCTGCGCTCGCTGGAGATGCTGCGCGACGACTCTAGACTCCTCGCCCATTACCGGGAACGTTTCCGTCACCTGCTGGTGGACGAATTTCAGGATACCAACGCCATTCAATATGCCTGGCTGCGCCTGCTCGCCGGCGAGAAGATCCCGATCTTCGCGGTGGGCGACGACGATCAGTCGATCTACGGCTGGCGCGGCGCCCGGATCGAAAACATCCAGAGTTTCAGCCGCGATTTTCAGCATACGAAGACCTTCAGACTGGAGCAGAACTATCGCTCGACCGCGAAGATTCTGGCCGCCGCCAATGCGCTGATCGACCACAATCACGGCCGCATGGGCAAGCAGCTCTGGACCAGCGGCGACAAGGGCGACGCGATTCAGGTCTACGCGGCATATAACGAGCAGGACGAAGCCCGCTTCGTCGCAGACCGGCTCACGCAGTGGGCGGAGCAGGGCCAGCCGCGCCGCGAGTCCGCAATCCTCTATCGATCCAATGCGCAGTCGCGCGTGTTCGAAGAAGTCTTCATGGCGCGCGCAATTCCGTATCGCGTTTACGGCGGGTTGCGCTATTTCGAGCGCGCCGAGATCAAGGACGCGCTGGCGTATCTGCGGC
Source organism: Gammaproteobacteria bacterium (assembly GCA_013696315.1). Classification (NCBI taxonomy): domain Bacteria; kingdom Pseudomonadati; phylum Pseudomonadota; class Gammaproteobacteria; species Gammaproteobacteria bacterium. The sequence continues at coordinate 1,078 of JACCYU010000105.1, forward strand.
TTTCCTCCAATCATAACGACGACGCCTCGTTCGAGCGCGTGGTGAACCTGCCGACCCGCGGCATCGGCGAACGGACAATTGCGGAGTTGCGCGGTCACGCGCGCGCACGAAACGTAACCCTGTGGCAAGCGGGGCAGTCGCTGGCTAGTGAGGGGGCTTTAAGCGCCCGCGCCGCAAACGCGTTGCTGGGGTTCGTGCGGCTGATAGAAAACTTGAGCGTCGCCATCGCGGGCCTGCCGCTGCACGAGCAGGTCGATCACGTGATCCAGCACAGCGGTGTCAAGAAACATCACGGCGCGGAGGGCGGCGAGAAAGGCCAGGCGCGCATGGAAAACCTCGATGAACTGGTAACCGCCGCGCGCGGTTTCAGGCTGGACCCGGATCAGCACGGCGACATGACGCCGCTGGACGCCTTCCTCGCGCACGCCGCGCTGGAGGCGGGCGAAGGTCAAGGCGAGGCTTATCAGGACTGCGTGCAGCTTATGACCCTGCACGCCGCGAAGGGGCTGGAGTTTCCGCTGGTGTTCATGGTCGGCATGGAAGAAGGCGTGTTCCCGAGCAAGATGTCCATCGACGAGCCGGGACGTCTCGAAGAAGAACGCCGGCTCTGCTATGTCGGCATTACCCGCGCGCGCCGGCAACTGGTGATTACGTATGCGGAATCGCGGCGTCAATACGGCGCTGAGAGCTACAATCCGCCGTCGCGCTTTGTCGGCGAGCTGCCGCCCGAACTGATGCTCGAAGTCAGGCCCAGGGTAATGATCAGCCAGCCGTTGCGGGCGCGCCGCACCGCCACGCCGCAGGCCGAGAGCGAGAACGGCATTCGCATCGGCAAGCGGGTCGCGCACGCGAAGTTCGGCGAAGGCGTGGTGCTGGGCAGCGAAGGCCAGGGCCGCCACGCGCGCGTACAGGTCAATTTCGAGCGCGCGGGATGCAAGTGGCTGGTGGTGGAATACGCGAATCTGCAGACGCTATAGACATCGGCCCGCTATCGGCCGCAGACCCGCCGCCCTTTAATCGCGTGGCAGGATCTCAAAACGCGACTATAATCAGGTATGATCCTTTAGCGACTAAGGGACATATTGTAGCGGCTACCGCCTGGCGGAAAGACCAGTGTCGCTGTTGAGGCATGAACTGCCCGGGGGCGCCGATCGATTATGAACAATGTAATACCACTGATACCTCGCAATGCCGGCCGCAACCGCGGCTCGCACAAACCCGCGAGCTTGCGCGTAACCTCCGAGGGTGCGCCTGACTGGAGCGGCGATCGTGTCGCCAGGCAGGGTCGGCATCCACCAAGCGTACTCATCGTTGACGATCAGTTCACTGGCCGCAAAATCCTGGAGGGGGTGATCCAGAGCATTGACCCCGCGCTGCTGGTGGATAGTTTCGCCGATCCCTACGAGGCGTTACGCCACGCCGGCCGACACCCGCCGGATCTGATCCTGACCGATTACAGAATGCCGGATTTAAACGGTGTTGAGTTCACCCGGCGCTTACGCACCATGCCCAGCTGCATAGACGTGCCGGTAGTGGTCGTTACGGTGGTTGATGATCCCGAAGTGAAGTACCAGGCGCTGGACGCGGGCGCCACCGATTTTCTCGTGCGCCCGATCGATCAATACGAATGCCGCGCCCGCTGCCGGAATCTGCTGACCTTGCGCCGGCAGCAGAAAATCATCACCCACCGAGCGCAGTGGCTGGAGGAACAGGTCTCGCTTGCAACCCGGCAGATTCGCAATCGCGAACGCGAAACGCTGTTACGGCTCGCCAAGGCCGGTGAATACAGGGATGAAGGCACCAGCCACCACGTGTTGCGCATGGCAAAAATCGCGCGGCTGATCGCCGAGCAGATGGGGCTGTCGGCGGCGGAATGCGACGAGATCGCGCTGTCGGCGCCCTTGCATGACATCGGCAAGATCGGCATCCCCGATCAGGTACTGCTGAAGCCGGGCGAGCTGACGCCGGCGGAGTGGGCGATCATGAAAATGCATACCTCGATTGGTCACCAGATACTAAGAGACAGCGCGTCGCGTTACATCCAGCAGGGCGCGGTAATCGCATTGAGCCATCACGAGCGCTACGATGGCGGCGGCTATCCCAACGGTCTGCGCGGCGACGCCATCCCATTGACCTCGCGCATCGTCTCGGTGGCCGATGTTTATGACGCGCTGACCACCAGACGATCCTACAAGGAAGCCTGGCGTCGCGAGGACGCGCTTCAGTATGTGACGGAACAGTCGGGTCACCACTTCGATCCGCAGTGCGTCGACGCCTTCATCGCTCAACTGGCCGAGATCGACAGAACGGCAGAGGGCGCGTGTCTACCCGAGACCTAGCCGTTATGGAATAGGCGGGGGTATCCGACATGCTGGCAAGGCTCAAGGCACGATTGTCCGGCCGCCCGGACAGCGAACACGAGCAGGCCATCCTGCGCGTGATCATCGTGTTTGTAGTATTTGTCTACTTCCTTTCCCCGCTATACGCCAACGGGATCGATAATCCCACAACGTTATTCGCCGCGCGCATCGCGGTGAGTCTGGTGCTGGGTTGCGCTGTAATCATCTTGCTGACGATTATTTGCTGGCCCGGCAGATCGGTTGCACGGCGCTTTATCGGGATGCTTCTCGATCTCGGCGCCACCTCATACGGTATGGCGTAAGCGGGGAAACCGGGTTTCCGCTCATCGGGCTTTATTTGTGGGTAACGATGGGCAACGGATTTCGTTACGGCACGGGTTTCCTGGCCGCGGCGACCATCCTCAGCATTATTGGATTCTCAGCGGTTTCAGTCCTTAGTGATTACTGGGCCGCGCACCGTACGCTGAGTACCAGCATGTTGATTGTCCTGACCGTGTTACTGATGTATATGGCAACACTGCAGCGCAAGCTCAACGATGCTATCGATACCGCGACCCTGGCCAGTCGCGCCAAGTCGCAGTTCGTGGCGAACATGAGTCACGAATTGCGCACGCCGCTCAACGGGGTCATCGGCATGAGCGATCTGCTGATCGACACGCCGCTGAACACCGAGCAGCGAGAAATCACGCACACCATCCACGCCTCCGCGCACACACTTCTGGGCCTGATCGAGAACATCCTCGACCTCTCCAGGATCGAGGCCGGCAAGCTCAATATCGAGATCGCGGATTTCGATCTGCACCGGCTGATGCGCGACACCGCGCTTCTGTTCGAGCCCCAGGCGCGCAAGAATGGGTCGGTGTTCGCGGTTTACGTCGCGCCGGAGACGCCGTTTATGCTGCGCGGCGACGCGGCGCACATTCATCAGGTGCTGGTGAATCTCATCGGCAACGCCATCAAGTTCACCACCACCGGCCGCATCGACGTCAAAGTGGCGCCAGTGACCGATGACGTCGCCGACACGCTGAAGCTGCGTTTCGAGGTAATCGACACCGGTATCGGCATTCCGCAAGCCGCGCAGATGCGGATATTCGATACGTTTACCCAGGCGGACACTTCCACCTCGCGTCGTTACGGCGGCTCCGGGCTGGGCACCGCCATCGCGCGGCAACTGGTGCAGCAGATGGGTGGGCAGATCGGCGTACAGAGCAGCGAAGGCGTGGGCACCAGGTTCTGGTTCGATCTGCCATTCGAGCGAAGGGTGGCGGTCCGCCAGGACGGTGTAATCCTGGACTCGTTGCGCCGCGTACGCGTGCTGGCGATCGCTGATGCGGCGCTGGCGGCCGAGATCGAGCCGACGCTGGACGGCTGGCGGCTTGCGCACGAGTGTGTGCGGGACGCGGCACAGGCCTTCGCCAGCCTGGCGCAAGCCTCGGCGCAGCAGTCGCCGCATCGGGTGGTGCTGGTGCAGCGGCGACAGATCGATATCGCGCCGGAGCGCTTCGCCCTGGCCGCACGCAGATTGCAGCCATCCGGAAAAATTTCACTGTTGCTGATCGATGCCAACGACGACGCACAGATGGTAGAAAAATGGCTGCGTTGCGGATACAGCGCGGTGCTACCGGAACCGCTGGACCAAACGCTGCTGTTCAACGCCATTCACGCCGCACATACGGATTACGGGCCACAGGAAAACGTGGTCTCGCTGGCCGATCATTATCGACAGTCAGGCGCCGGTCAGCGTTTCACTATTCTGGTCGCCGAAGACAACGAGGTGAACCAGAAAGTCATCAAGGGCATTCTGGAGCGGGCCGGGCACAAGGTTCACGTGGTGGAAAACGGAGAGCTGGCGCTCGACGCCCTGGCGCACGGGCAAACGCGCTTCGATTTGTTTATCGCGGACATGCAGATGCCGGTGCTCAGCGGCATCGATGCGGTCAAGGCTAGCCGCTTCATCGACACGCGCGGGGAATTACCCGTGATCATGTTGACCGCGAACGCGACCCGCGAAGCCATGGATCAGTGCAAGGAGGCGGGTGCGAATGCATTCCTCACCAAGCCAGTCGACGCTCGAAAACTGCTGGATACCATTGCCGCGCTTATGATAACGGGCGGGGTTGGGTCCCCGCAGAGAGCGGCGACTCAGACAAGCCCGGCAACAGCAACATCGCACAACGCTGACATGCAACTGGACGAGTCCGCGCTGGATCGGTTGAGCCAGCTGGGTTCCGGCCGCAACTTTGTGCGCGAACTGGTGGAAGGCTTTACACGCGACGGCGCGCGGCTCATGGCGAGTGTACGCCATGCTGTGGCCGAGCAGGACTATCCCGAGTTTCAGGACGCCGCGCACGCGCTCAAGGGCACCGCCAGCGAGCTGGGCGGCACGCAGCTGGTCAGGCTCTGCGTCGCCGCCCAGCAGCTCAAACCTTATGAGATGTCCACCCCCATGTCCTCCGAGCTGGCTGCCCGTATCGAATCATGCTTCGATAGCACCTGTATAAAGCTGACGGAGTACGTCGACCGCCCGCGCAACGTCATGCGCTGATGGTGCCGCGCTCGCTGAATTTCTCCTGACGCTGTGCGCTTACGTTGCGGCCGCGGCCGGTCTGACGCGCCACCAGACGTCCCATCATGCGCAGATCGCGCGACTCCAGACGCAGCGCGGCGTCCACCCAGATTTCGGCGATGTCGATGAGTTCCTTGTAGCTGACCCCATTGATGCGATCTTTCGCCGCGCGCAGTGCGCGATACCCGTTCGCGGAGCGATTTTCCCGGCGAATGTGATCGTATACGGCCATCTCGCCCTGCAGGTCCTCGGCCAGCACGTCCACCACGCCCATCTCGTACAGCTCCTCAGCACCGTAAATCTTTCCGCTCAGGATGATTCGCTCGGCGCGCGCGCTGTCCAGCTTGCGGCTCAGCAGGCTGTAGGCGCCCATGCCGGGAAACAGATTGAACAGGACTTCGGGGAAACCCATCCTGGCGCCGCGCTCGGCAATCAGTACATCGCTGGATATGGCGGTCTCGAAGCTGCCGCCCAGGGCATCGCCTTGCACGAGTGAAATCGTTGTAATGCCGCGGTTGAAATGAGCATATTTCCGTACAAGGCGTCGATACAGGCCTTTGCATACTCATACAACGCAGCCTTGTTTCTGGCTCGGATCAGCGCCGTAAACAAACCGAGATCTCCGCCCAGGTTAAAGACGGCAGGTACGTTCGAGGCAAGCACGTGATAACGGATATCCCGTCCTTCGGTAGCATCGGAACCCATCGCTTTACACCACTGGTACAGCTCGGCCAGCAATGACGGCGTGAAACAGGGGCGCGAAGTCCCCTGCATATAGCACCACATGAGTCGGTACTTCTCATCGTAAAAGGTTTCCAGCTGCGAGTAATCCGGAGTTTCCCGGTGAACGAGCGAAATCAGTGGATTGCGGACGTTATTATTCATTGGGCACCTGTATCTTATCTGGGTTGGTGAATGGGGCTTGCGGTGTCTTCCTCGGCTTGCGCGTAGACGCTGCCGCCGAACCGATCGGCGCGTAATCAAGGATAAGTCGCGATCGCGTCGGTAGGGATATTTTTCCCGTTACTTTGGAGCAGGCGTAGCAAAAAAACTGACGAGCGGCATTGAAAACTAAAGACGGGTACGAAAGTGCGAGCCAGGCGATTTCGGGTATCGCCTGGGAGGCGCGAACCGGTCCTTGCGCTGACTGCAAGAGGGCGGTTTTAAGTCCGCTAAAAAGCGGATGCGTGCTCGATACGATCGATCAGAATCAGCTTGAATTCGTCCGGGTCTTTCGTGTGCGTGATATGCCCGGTGCGCGGAAAATGCTTGTCGTAAAGCCGTGACAGCCAGAAGCGCAGCGCGGCCGCACGCGTCATGACGGGCCAGGCGCGGCGCTCCACCGGCAACAGCGGACGCGCTTCGTCGTAGGCGGTAAGGAGTGCGTCGATCTTCGACGCGTCGAGGCTGCCGTCGCGTTTGCTGCACCAGTCGTTGGCGGTGATCGCCAGGTCGTACATGAAAGCGTCGGCGCAGGCATAGTAGAAATCGATAACGCCCGTAAGCGCGTCGCCCATGAACATCGCGTTGTCGCGGAACAGATCGGCGTGGATGATGCCACGCGGCAGCCCCTCGAATCGGTCCTGGCGCTGAAATTGCAGTTCCGCGTCCAGAAGCCGCGCATCGCTGTCGGTCAGACGCGTGTGCAGCACTTCACGCACCGCCAGCCACCAACCGTAACCGCGATCGTTTTCGCGGTGTCCCTTGAAGCCCCGCGTGGCGAGGTGCAGACGCGCCAGCACGTGTCCGACGGCCTCGCACTGTTGAAGATTTGCAATGATTGGGCTTGCTCCGCGTAACCTGCGCACCAGCGCGGCGGGTTTATCGTTCAACTGCTGCAGGAAATCGCCATGCCGATCGGCAATCGGATGGGCGCTGGGAAGGCCGTGTTCCGCGAGATGCGCCGTAAGATTCAGAAAAAACGGCAATTCGTATGCCGCGTGCTTTTCAAACAAAGTCAGCACAAACTGGCCACGCTCGGTAGTGACGAAGAAATTGCTGTTCTCGATCCCCGCACTGATGCCGCTGAATTCCACCAAGGCGCCTTCGTCGTAAAGGCTCAAGAAAGCCTTGAGTTGTGGCCGGTTAACTGGTGTATAGACGGACATAGAATTCTGAGGTAACAATGTAACGGGAACCCTTACGGGTGTCGGCGGACGCCCGGCTGTGAGGACCAGGTTTTGCGCGGTCACAATTCCAGCAGACGTTCGCGCTCCTCGGCCGATGGCTCGAAGCCACGATGCTCGTAATGCTCAAAGATCGCTTCCACCACTTCGTCCGGGCTATCCACTACTGTGAACAGGCCGACATCGGCGGGACTGATGACCCCCTCGCTGACCAATGTTTGTTTGAACCAGTCGATCAGGCTCGCCCAGAACTTCGCGTGCACGAGGATAATGGGTATGCGCGCGGTTTTGCCCGTCTGCACCAGGGTCAGGATCTCGGCCAGTTCATCCAGGGTCCCGAAGCCGCCGGGCAGCACCACGTAGGCGGATGCGTATTTGACAAACATAACCTTGCGGGTAAAAAAATGGCGAAAATGCAGGCTGATGTCCTGATAGCCATTGGTGCCCTGCTCGTGCGGTACCTCGATATTGAGGCCGACGCTGGGCGACTTGCCGGCCCATGCACCCTTGTTGGCGGCCTCCATGATGCCCGGCCCGCCGCCGCTTACGACGGCGAAGCCGGCGTCCGACAAGGCGCGCGCGATATCCTCTGCGAGCCCGTAATAGGGGTGGTCGGGTAGCACCCGCGCCGACCCGAAGATGCTGACCGATGGCTTGATCCGCGCGAGGCGCTCGAAGCCATCGACAAATTCGGCCATGATCTGAAAGACTTTCCAGCTTTCCCGCGTCAACAGACTATTGTCGGCTGGTGCCAGGCCGGGATGAGATGCGCGCGTGTTTTGATCCATAATCCGTGCGGCTGAGCGTAAAGCGACATGATAACCTTGAAGAATTGATCGCACTAGGATCAGTCTCCGGCCACCGGCGAAGCGCGGGCCCGTAATGACCTCAATTTCAGGCAAGCCCCTCGTCCTGGTCGATGGGTCGTCCTATCTTTATCGCGCGTTCCACGCGCTGCCGCCGCTGACCAACGCCGCCGGCGAGGCCACCGGCGCGATCTACGGCGTGGTCAATATGCTCAAGCGATTATTGAACGACTATCGGCCCGATTACATGGCCGTCGTATTCGACGCCAAGGGCAGGACTTTCCGCAGCGACCGCTACGAACAGTACAAGGCCACCCGACCACCCATGCCAGACGAGCTGGGCGTTCAGATCGAGCCGTTGCACAGCATTATCGAAGCCATGGGCCTGCCGTTGCTGTGCATCCCCGGCGTGGAAGCCGACGACGTGATTGGTAGCCTGGCGCGCGAAGCGGAAGCCGGGAATATGCCCGTGGTTGTCTCCACCAGCGACAAAGATCTGGCCCAGATTGTCAGCGCGCACGTGACCCTGGTGAATACCATGAGCGGGCGTTGCCTGGACGTGGACGGTGTCGCCGAGCGGTTCGGCGTGCCACCGGAGCGCATGGTCGATTATCTGGCGCTGGTCGGTGACACGGTAGACAACATTCCCGGCGTGCCGGGGGTCGGGCCGAAGACCGCGGCGAAGTGGTTGCAGGCTTATGGTTCGATGAGGGCGGTGATCGAACACGCGGGCGAGATCAAGGGCAGAATCGGCGAAAAGCTGCGCGCGGCGCTCGCCGATCTGCCGCTGTCATACGAGCTTGCGACCATCAAGTGCGACGTGCCGCTGGCGCTGGCGCCGCGCGATCTGGGCATTAAGCCGCCGGACACGGAGCGCCTGCGCGCGCTATACCAACACTATGAATTCAAGGCGTGGCTGGCAGCACTCGACAAGGACCCGGATGCCGAGACACCGATTGAGGCGCCGAGTCCCGCTCCCGATCAACGCGACCAGCGCGATCAATCGCGCGCCGAAGAACCGCGGGCCGACGAAGCTGGTGAGTACGAAACCATTCTGACCGACGCGCAGTTGGACGCATGGCTGGACAGACTTGCGGCGGCGGAGCTGGTCGGCTTCGATACGGAAACGGACGATCTAAATTATGCCAGGGCGCGCTTGGTCGGCATGTCCTTCGCGGTTCAGCCCGGACAGGCCGCTTACCTTCCGCTGGCGCACGACTACCCGGGTGCGCCGCCGCAGCTGGACTTCGATCTGACCCTCGCGCGGCTCAAGCCCTGGCTTGAAAACCCGTTAAAGCTAAAAGTGGGTCATCACCTGAAATACGATCGTAACGTGCTGTCCAATCATGGCGTCACGCTCGCCGGTATCGCACACGACACGATGCTGGAGTCGTACGTTTTGAACTCAACGCAGAGCCGGCACGACCTGGATACCTTATGCGAGCGCCACCTGCGGCACACCAACATTCATTTCGACGATGTCGCCGGCAAGGGCGTAAAACAACTGACGTTCAATCAGGTTGCGCTGGAGCTGGCCGCGCCGTACGCGGCCGAAGACGCGGATATGACATTGCGCCTGCACCGCCATTTCTGGCCGCGACTCAAGGCGCTGGCGCCTTTGCGCGCGCTTTATCAGGGCATAGAGATGCCGCTGGTGCCGGTTCTCTCGCGCATGGAATCCGGCGGTGTGCTGATCGATGCGGTACAGTTGGCCGCGCAGAGCACCGAGTTGGCCACGCGTATGGCGGAGGTCAAGCGCGCCGCATTCGAGGCCGCCGGCCAGCCGTTCAACATCGGATCACCTAAGCAGATTCAGGAAATCCTTTACGACAAACAGGGTCTGCCGGCACGGCGCAAAACGCCCAAAGGCCAGCCATCCACCGCTGAAGACGTGCTCGCGGAGCTGGCGCTCGACTATCCGTTGCCGCGCCTGATTCTCGATCACCGCGGTTTGAGCAAGCTGAAATCAACATACACCGACAAGCTGCCGAGGCAAGTCAACGGACGCACCGGCCGGGTTCACACGTCTTATCATCAGGCGGTGGCCTCGACCGGGCGGCTGTCATCTTCCGAACCCAATTTGCAGAACATCCCGATCCGTACCGCGGTAGGGCGGCGCATTCGCCAGGCGTTCATCGCGCCGCCGGGTTACGCGATTCTGGCCGCGGACTACTCTCAAATCGAGTTGCGTATCATGGCGCACCTGTCGGGGGACGCGGGCCTGCGCGCGGCGTTCGACGAGGACAAGGACATTCATCGCGCCACCGCCGCCGAGGTATTCGGCGTACAAACCGAGCTTGTGACCGGCGACCAGCGGCGCGCGGCCAAGGCGATCAACTTCGGCTTGATCTACGGCATGTCCGCGTTCGGGCTGGCGCGACAGCTGGGTATCGATCGCGGCGCGGCGCAAGACTACGTCAACC
>JACCYU010000106.1 GCA_013696315.1 Gammaproteobacteria bacterium
GCCGCCCACGCCGCCGCCGGGCGCGCCTACACGCAAATCGGCTGGTGGTTCTGGACGTATTACTATGCCAGTGGCTCTGACTATTATCTCGGCGCTCTCGGTTCCACATCAACGATGCTCAAAGAAACGCAGCCTGGCTACTGGGAGCCGGTTTTGTCCTGTCCATGAACACACGTAACGCCATGCCCCAGCAGCACGCCGTTACGGGTTCACGCCACTTCGCTTCTCGCCGCGCGCAGTAGTCGAAAACTCAGCGCAAAAAAATCCGAACATCGATCATCGTTGCTTTCGCGCATGGCGGCGGTCGTCCGCTCTCTAATTTCCTGGCTCTGTTCGGATGTCTGGCTTGAGATGAAAATCAACTGACGAACGAAGTCCGTCACGCCCTGGTGCGAGATGTCATCGATTGCGCGGATCAGCGCTTCTGCCCGCGCTTCCGTGACGCCGGCTGTGGTCAAACGTTTGAGGGCGGCGTGGGGTCGAACGGGACGCATGCGCCATATAGTAAATCTCATGCGTAATAACGCGTCTAAGAACGACGACGTAGGGCGGAAGCTCCTTACGGGCGCCCCGCCGCATCGCCGGGCGTAAGCGAAGATATTTCCAAGCATACGATAGTACTCTCTTGCAGAGTTCCCATGTCCGTCGCGGCCTCGCCTGGGGTTGTGCATTAGGCGCAATCGCGGCTTCTGTGCGATTATCACATCATGAAGTTCAAAGAGTTCGTCGCGCTGATCGACGCGGATGTCTGGCGGCAGGTACGGCAGCGCGGGAGCCATCGACAGTATCATCATGCGACCAGGCGGGGCACCGTCACCATTGGCCGGTAAACCCGGCGTTGATGTTCCGCGGGACACGCTGAACAGCATCTTGAAGCAGGCTGGCTTGAAGAGGTAAGGGAAAATATATAGTGGTCAACCGATTTCGGACACTTTGTTAAGGTTTCTTTCATAGTTCAGTGGCGTGGTGTAGCCGAGCGTCGAATGCAATCGTTTCGAGTTGTAATACACCGCCACGTATTCTCGCACGTCAGTAATCGCTTGCGCTCGGGTTGGGTACAGTCGACCGCCGGTCCATTCGCGTATCAGACTGCTGAAGAAACGCTCCGCCGGGGCGTTGTCCCAGCAGTTGCCTTTGTGGCTCATGCTGCACATGATGCCGTGCTGCTTCAGAAATGCTTGGTAGGCATGACTGGCGTGACCTATTGCCGCGGTCGGAATGATGGATCAGACCGGCAGATTGATGGCCATCATCAAGGCGCGGATCACCAGGGCTTTCTTGGCTTTCTTCATGCGTCGATCAATGGACCAGCCGGATGACCCGTCGGGAATACAGATCCATCACCACCGCCAGATAGATCCAGCCCTGCTGAGTCCACAGATAGGTGATATCCGTAGCTAAAGGCCCGGTTGGGCGCCGACGGAGCAAACTCGCGGTTCAGCACATTCGCCGCCACCGGCAGTGAATGATTGCTGTCCGTGGTCACACGGTATTTGCGCTTCTGTCTGACCTTCAGGTTCAAGCGCTTCATCAAGCGGCGCGTGCGGTCGCGTCCGATTGCAAAGCCCTCCTGGCACAGGTTTTTCATCATGGTGCGGCTGCCAGACTGCCACGCGATGCCGCGAACAGCGCTTGCATGCGCCGCCTCAACACCAGTTCCCGCGGCGCGATGACTTGGCGCGGCTGGTTTCGTCAGTCATAGTAAGCACGGCGCTGAACACCCAATTGCCAGTACAGCTGCTTTACCGGCCAGTGTCGCGCGTGATCGCGTATAAACCCGTACTTCACTTCATTTTCCTCGCGAAGTACTGGCTGGCTTTTAAAATCTCTTTCTCCATCCGCAGCTGGCGCACTGCTTGGCGCAACCGCTTCAGCTCTTCGCGTTCACCTCCACTGAACCGCGCACCACCGGCTTCTTCCTCAAACTGACGCTGCCAGCGACGCAGCAGATTCGCTCCAATTGCCAGGCTGCGGGCTGCTTCGGAAATCTTGTAGCCCTGTGCTGTCACCAGCGACACCGCTTCACGCTTGAAGTCCTCGGTGTAGATGCGTCTCCTTGCGCTTTCTGTTGTCATCGTTCACCTCGTTATGGCATTTTACAGCCTTAATTCAGTGTCCGGATTTAGTAGACCGCTTCAGTGGAGCCGCGGCGCGGGCGATGACGGCATGTCCACACCGGCTGTGGATGCGAGCAACGTCTATCATCACAGTGGTACTTCCCTCGAAATATGGAATCGCTTTAGCGGTTTGCCTGTAGCTTCCATTCCCGATCCATTCGCATCCGCCTTCGCGTACTCGTACCACGGTGCGCCCATGATCGGCAGTCGCGCCAACGTCGTAGCCTTCGCAGGTGCGTTCAGCGGTCGTGCGGGCAGTAACATCGAGCAGTATGAACAGCGTGTTTTTTCGAGCTTTAACATCAGGGCCAAGACATTCGAGTGGGCAACCGCAGATGCGTACATCACGGCCCCTGCGCTCGCCAACGGCGTGATCTATGCCGCGCGCAACGATCCAATGGTGCTCGATGCGATCAGCGAAGCGACAGGAAATGTGCTGTGGAGTTGGAGCCCGACCGGGCGCGGTGACACCAGCTTTCATCGCAACGTTATCGTCACGAACAACTTGCTCTTCGTGAGCACGGACCGCGCCGTATACGCGCTGGACCTCGCGACAAAGAAGCCGGTGTGGAATTATCCGCAACCCGGAATGCTGGCATTGTCCGCGAACCATGTGC
>JACCYU010000107.1 GCA_013696315.1 Gammaproteobacteria bacterium
TTGAATTGCCATGTTTTTCCTCTTCTCTGCTGATAGGGGACTGCTGTTGCCGCGTGAGCGGATCGACCGCTTCATCGCACGCCTGTAGATACTCGTCGCGCGCCGTGTCGGCAACCGCAATGATGCTAGCACGTGTGACTCATGCTGCTTGACTTAGTTTATTTCATGATCTATTAGTACATCATGATTAAGCTCAACATACACGAGGCGAAGACCCACCTCTCGAAATACCTCGCACGATTGGAAAAAGGTGAGACCATTCTCCTTTGCAAGCGCAACACGCCTATTGCGGAGATCCGCCCGTTGACCCAGCAGCGGAAGAAGCCACGTCCGCTCGGACTTGCGGCAGAGAATTTTTCCGTTCCCGACAGTTTCTTCGACCCGCTTCCTGACGACCTGCTCGATCTATTCGAGGGCAAGGGCGAGTGAGATTGCTGCTCGACACCTGTACTTTTCTCTGGTTGATTGAAGGCGGGGCGCGGCTCTCGCGCGAAGCACGCTCGTTGTTCGCGGCAGCGGAACACGAGGTATATCTGAGTGCAGTGTCGGCGTGTGAGATCGCGCAGAAGAATGAATTGGGGAAGCTTCCCTTGCCAAATTCCGCCGACCTTTTCATCGTTACGCAGCGCAAACTGCGCGGTGTAGAAGCGCTACCGCTTGATGAGGACGCGGCGCTTCAGGTCGCAAAGCTGCCAAGACTGCATCGGGACCCATTCGATCGCATGCTAATCTGTCAGGCGATCGTGCACGGGTTAACGATCCTGACGCCCGATCCGCAGATCTCAAAATATCCGGTGCGCACGGCCTGGTAAGAAGATTAGGACAAATCTCAATATTTCTCGCCGATCTCAGCGAGGTCCTCCTCCGGAATGCAACGCGCGCGCTAAAGTCATCCGGCGCGTCGCGACGCGTAGCTCGCATCCATTCCTGGAATGTCTCGTGTGCCACCGTCAATATCCTCTGACCGTCGCGCTCGTCAGGTTTGAGGTTGCGCGCGGGGTGGTTCGCCGCTAACTGTTACCGCCCTCTTAAACGAACTCGGCCGGTAGCGGCGGATGGCAACTTCCGACGATCGAATTCCCGAGCAGAAGGATCTGCCGCTTCCGTTTCCGGAATTCTCCGGCGATCTGCCGCTGTTGCCCGCGCGCATGGTCAACGAATATCAGTATTGCCCACGGCTTGCATATCTCGAATGGGTGCAGGGCGAGTGGGCGGCGTCCGCCGACACGGTCGAGGGCACGCACGCGCATCGACGGGTGGACAAGCCTGCCAGCAAGTTGCCGCTGCCGGGCGAGACTGAGAACGACAAAAAAATCCACGCGCGTTCCATAACCTTGTCATCCAATCGACTGGGCCTGATCGCGAAGCTCGACTTGATCGAAGGCGAGGGCAATGTCGTTACGCCTGTCGATTACAAGCGCGGCATGCGCCCGAGGCGCATACGATCCCGAGCGCGTGCAACCGTACCCTTAACTACCAAGTAACCAAGCTGACCTGGCTCGCCGTCGGATGAAACCAAGCGCGCTGCTGGGGCGTGATCCGCGCCGTGGTATCGGATTGTCGGCTGTGAGCCAGCACGTAGCCGGCTGGATCAAGCCAGCTCACCCGATCCTCGTTGATGAGCGAGACGACGGGATACGCCGGCGAGCGCGGCGGAAGTTCCCCCACGGCGACGGCCGCGATTTCCGATTGGATTTCAGCCTCGGGGATGCGCCGAGGCCGAACCTCGTCCGCCCATTCGCGAAGCCGCTGCGGATGGTAGATGTCCGCTTCGATCAACGTCCCGTCGCGAGCTTCCAACCACGCGAGGTATTCCGGCAGCCGGGTCTGCCCCTCAAGCCGAGTTGCGGCGCGATTCGTTGCCATCAGATAAGCGACCAAAGGTTCGAGCGTGCCCCACGCGAGCAGCTCTCGAATCCAGATCGCCGACCACGGCAGGCCCGTCGCGGCCCCGCGCAGTTCGCGGGCGACGGTGAGGCGGAGTTCATTGAGCTGCGGCATCGGGAGTGTTCAGCGTGTTGGCGTAAAGGCCGGCGTAAAGCTCCTCGATCAACGCACCCGCGCCGGGCAGATGCACTTCCACGACCTGCAGAGGCCGGCCTCCCGCGTAGTTGGTGTTCTTCTCCGCGATGCTGATCCGCGGCGCGTTGTAGTTCTTGATTGCTGGATTTTCGAAGATCAGCACCAGCAAGTCGTGCCGCGGAACGGGGGACTGGCGCGCACGTTTGATGATCCTTTCGAGGTCGAGAATCGTCGCCTCGAAACCTTCCGGGTCGATCTCAGCGAGCAGCCGTTTCAATTGCCCAAGGCTCACGGGCACCGCGGCCTGTGCGCCGAGATCGGTCAGAGCCTCCCGCGCCTTTGTCGTGTTGAAGTGTCATAACACTTCGCCTCCGCACCCAGGATCGCCTTTACCGTGCCATCCCCGTTCAACGATAGCGCGAGGTTGTCCGACCCCGTGCGGCCCACGATCGTGCCGGCGGCCGGCTCGCCCGTAATCAATCGCATGAGATACTCCTCAGCCTGGTTGTGCAGGCGAAAGAGGAAGATCGGAACCGTCCATTCGTCGTCAGCGTGAACCTGCCCGGCCTCGGCGAGAATCCCGCAGAAGACCTCGCCGAATAGCCTTTGCGGGTCATCAGCGGCAAACTGCCGGGATACTCGACGGGCGGACGTCCACCGCGCGGATCGAGCGTGATGCCGAGGTCTTCGGGAAAAATGCGGCGCGCGTCGGCGTGAGCCCATTCGAGATATTGCGCGATGGTCGGGCGAAGGTTCTGCCAGCGAGTAGCGTCGCGAGCGCGCAGGCGGAAATTTACATAGTTGCCGGCAGCATCGTCCGTCCGGACGGTCTCGAACCAATTATCAAAATCGGTCGATCCGAACGTCGGTTTTACAGATCCGCTACTTGTCATTTCGGATTACACATTCGTCGCTGTGATTGCAACACTAAGCGGACTGTGCCTTTTTGTTAGGCTGCCCACTCGTCGGAACAGGAAGATTCGTTTTGCACTGCGCCGAGCCGCGATCGGCTTCGGTCCGGGCAGACGACAGGAGGCGCTCAGGGAGCCGCCAGGCAACTCGTCGTAACCGTCATTGCGAGCGGCCTTTAGACGCAAAATGACGACTTGTTCAAAAGGGGTATGGGTTGGCTAAGCGACGATCCTCGCCACGCCGCCACGGCGCGGATCGCCCGCGCCGCGGAATTCACGCCCCGCGCGCATTACGGTATGCGCGCCGCCAAAAAACAGATTCAATTCGGGCCAGGTCTCGTGCTCGGGGAAAGCGGCCAGCAGCGGCTTTACTTTTTCAATAGTGAGGCCGCCTTCCAAGCTCAGCTTATCGCCCTCCATATGAATTCGTGAACTGCGCACCGCGGGCTCCACGTCCATATCGAAATCGACGAGATTGATGAGCACCTGCAGGATGGCAGTGCGAATGCGATTTGAACCGCCCGAGCCGGTCGCGATTACGTCGCCGCGCGGCCGCAGCACCAGGCTCGGCGCCATCATCGAACTCATGCGAAGCCCGGCGCGCCAGTTCTTCAAGCCGTGCGGACTCAAGTCGTCTTCGCCAAGCATGTTGTTCAGCATGATGCCGGTGCCCGGCACGATCTCGCCGCAGCCTTCGCCGTTCGAAAGGCTCATGCTCGCCACGTTGCCCTTGCCGTCGATAATGCTGATGTGGGTGGTGCCGCGCATGGCGCGCGGGCGCCCGAGAACCTGCTGACGATATCTCGCCAGATAGTTGGCATCCAGCAGCTTGCGCGGGTCGAGATATCCGTCAGGTTGCAACGCTTCCACTCTCGCGCTGGATGTCGCCCGCATGACTTTGGCGAGCAGGGCCAGGTGTTCGATCGAGCCGAATGGATGAGCGCCTAAGCGCGCCCCATCCAGCAGCTTGAGCGCGAACGCAATGAGAATGCCGCCTGACGACGGCAGCGGATTGGTCATTATTGTCACGTCGCGATAATCGGTGACAAGCGGCTCGCGGAGAATCACCGCGTAGCGCTCGAAGTCGGCGCGCGTGAGCAGGCCACCGCCTTGCTCGCAGTCGCGCGCGATTAAATGCGCGATTTCGCCGCGGTAAAACAAATCGTCGCCCTCGATCGCCAGCGCTTCGAGCGTCTCCGCCAGCTCGGGTTGCCGAATGATGTCGCCTTCCAGCAGTCGGGCATGCGGACCGCTGCCGCCGTAGATTGCGCGCGCGACGGGAGATTCGGTATAGATGGGATGCACCACGCCGGCGTTGTAGGCCAGCAACGCGTTCATGCGCACTCCCTCGCGCGCATAACGGATCGCCGGCGCGCACAGCTCGCGCATGGGCATGGTGCACAAACGCCGGTGGGCTTCGAATACGCCTCTTACCACCCCCGGCGTCGCGCTGGTGCCGCGCCCGATGTGAAACGTTTGCCGCGCGGGGCCAAAATCGATCGCGACCTCACGCGCATCGAGTGCATCCGGCGCGCGCTTTTCGTATGGCGTATGCACGAAAAAATCGAATACCAGCGGCTGCTCATCTGCCGGTTTGGCCAGAAGAAAACCGCCGCCGCCCAAGGATGTCAATACCGGCTCGGCTGCGCAGGCGGCGAAATGAGCGGCGACGATCGCGTCGAACGCGTTGCCGCCCTCGCGCAGTACCACCTCCGCAGCCTGCACCGTGAGTTCGTGACCGGCCGCGATTACGCCGCGCATGTCAGCGCTATCGGGCCGGCAAGTGCGGGTGGGTCAATCGCGCGTGCTGTGGTCATGGATATCATTGATTGTGCCGGATTAGTCTTGCGGGTTGTGGGGCCGGGTTATTGCACACAGGATGCGTGCTTGTGTCGGACGCCGCATTTAAGTACGGTTACCGGCTTTGCGCAACCTCCGCGGTACACTCATGTCGTCGATCGAAAAGCCCGTCTGGAACGGAACGCCGTCGCAGGTCATCAACCTTCCGGCGTTCATCCTGCTGGGGCTGTTCTTCTGGCTGGTGATCCCCGTGTTCATGATGCTGTGGAAATGGCTGGTGGTGAAGAACACCAAGTACGAACTCACGACGGAACGCCTCAAGACGCGATATGGCGTACTGAACAAGCAGATGGACGAGATCGAGCTGTACCGGGTGCGGGATTACCGCTTCGAGCAGCCGTTCTTCTTAAGGATTTTCTCGCTCGGCAATGTGGTCATGCAGACTTCCGATAAATCACACCCGCTGGTGACGATTCGCGCGATCCCGAACGGCGAGGAGTTGCGCGAGCGGATTCGCACGCACGTCGAGGAATGCCGGGCGCGAAAGGGCGTGCGCGAAATAGATTTCGAATGAGCAGGGACCAATGACCGCGTTCGAAATTATCCTTGTGACGGTCGGCGCCGCGTTGCTGCTGCTGGGCGGCGTGTCGGCCTTCGCACTGTTTGGCCGCGCGCTGAAAATCTCCGACCGTTTTGGCGACGAGACTAACGTCGGTACCTTGTGGGGTTTGTTTCTGCTGGGCGTGTCGGCGGGGCTGTGGCTGATGTGGTGGGGGCTGCCGTAAATCCGGCAGCACCGTCTCGGGCCTGTCCGTAGCCAACAGCGCTACATAATCTCGAATACCAGCGACTCGGTCGAAGTCTGCCCGAACATGTCGGTGGAGCGAACCGTCACCGTGTGCACACCTGGCATCAGCGTTCCGGGCAGTTCCATCTCCCAGATATGCGAGGACGGCGCCACCCCGGTGATCGATCGCGGTCAGCTGGCGGGCATGACCAAAGTCGTCGCGTCGGTGAGATCAGCGGCGGGTCCAGCACGATGCGCATCTGCTTTTCCGCGCCCTGACTGGCCGACTTGAGGCGCGTCCGGTATTCGTTGCCGTCGAACGAAATGATGTAATAGCCGTTCGGATTGCCGTCCTGCATGGAGGCTTCGCGCACGCCGCGTTCGTCGCGCGCACCGGCCCAGGGGCTTGCGCGTTTACACTGATCGCGCCGAAAATGCAGAGTATCGCGAGTTTCTTCATGGGACATCGGGTTGGCGACTGCTGGTTCGAGAGCAGCGTTCGAAATTCGCCAGTCAACGTAGCGGTTACTCCTTTCAAAAAGATTAAGCCGTAACGACGCCGACGTGCTCACCCCCGCGACGATTGAACGCAGCCGCGATCTATGCTGTCTGCAAATACCGGCGATGACGCGCCGCCGACGCCAATGTAACTGATCGATGAACCTGATACGCCTGTGCAACCTCGCTGACCTGACCGCTACCGGCGCGAAGTCGTGTCGATTGACACACGACGGCGCCGCGCGCGAGTTATTCGTGGTGCGCAAAGGCGCTGAAGTCTTCGCGTACGAAAATCACTGCCCGCACACAGGCGGTCCGCTGGACTGGATGCCGGATGAGTTCCTAGACGAAGACGGCGAACTGATCGTGTGCGCCACGCACGCGGCCTTGTTCCGCATCCACGATGGCCGCTGTATTGCCGGTCCGTGCGCGGGCGGGCGCCTGACACCGGTCCCTGTTGCGGTCGCAGAGGACGCGGTGTTTCTAAACGAAGGAGGTAGTCTTTAATGGACATGCGGACGCGCACCGGCCGCCACGCTATTCAGGTCTCGAACTTGAGCAAGCGCTTCGATGATACAACGGTGGTGGACGACATCAGCTTCGAGGTGGCGCACGGTCGCACGTACGCGCTGCTGGGCGCCAATGGCGCCGGCAAGACCACGACTTTAGCCATGTTGCTGGGCCTGCTGATTCCCACGGCAGGCGAGATTTACGTGCTGGGCGTGGACATGCTGCGCGACCGGTATCGCGCGCTGCCGCGTATCAATTACGCGTCGCCGTACGTGGATCTGCCCCAGCGGCTGACCGTACGGCAGAATCTCAAAATTTACGGGCGGCTTTACGGCGTACCGCAACTCGGGCTTCGTATCGAAGAACTGGCGGCGGAGCTGGATCTGGAATCATTTATCGACCGCGCCTACCGCAATATGTCTTCCGGCCAGAAGACGCGCGTGGCGCTGGCGAAAGCCCTGCTGAATCGTCCCGAGGTGCTGCTGATGGACGAACCCACCGCCTCGCTGGACCCCGACACCGCCGATCGCATCCGCGCGTATCTTGAGTCTTATCAGCGCACCACTGGCGCGACCGTGCTGCTCGCCTCGCACAATATGCTGGAGGTTGAGCGGCTTTGCGATCAGGTGTTGATGATGCGCGCCGGGCGCATCGTCAATCGCGGTACGCCACAGGAGCTGGTTGTCCATTACGGTCGCCACTCGATGGAAGAGGTGTTTCTGGACGTGGCCCGGCACGAGGTCCTGACATGAGCGGCACCGTCACCCGCGTCAGCACCATGGTGCTGCGCTACGTGTATCTGTTGCGCGGCTCCTGGCCGCGCATTCTGGAACTGGCCTACTGGCCGACCGTGCAGATGATTCTGTGGGGTTTCATCACGCAGTTTTTTATGAGCCACAGCGACTGGGTGGCGCAGGCCAGCGGCGTGCTGCTGTCCGCGGTGCTGCTGTGGGACATGCTGTTTCGCGCGCAGCTTGGCGTGACGTTACCGTTCTTCGAAGAGCTTTATTCGCGCAACCTGGGGCATTTGTTCGTGAGTCCATTGCGGCCGACCGAGCTGATCCTGTCACTGGTCGGAATCAGTCTGATCCGCACTGTGATCGGCGTCGGTACGGCGGTGCTGCTCGCCATCCCGCTGTATCATTTTTCCCTGTTCAGCCTGGGTTTGCCGCTGATCGCTTTCTTCGCCAACCTGCTGGTGCTGGGATGGGCGATCGGCATCATGATCGCGTCGCTGGTACTGCGCTTCGGTCTGGGCGCCGAGAGCCTGGCGTGGGTCGCGATCTTCGCGCTCGCGCCCGTGAGCGGGATCTATTACCCCATAGCCACCTTGCCGGACTGGCTGCTGCCGGTCTCTTACGCCCTGCCGTCGAGTTACGTTTTCGAGGGCATGCGCGCGGTGTTGATGGAGGAGCGTTTCCCGGTCGATCTGCTGATTTACGCAATCGCGTTAAACACGGTTTATCTTGTCGCGGCCATCTGGCTGTTCCAGACGCTGTTTCAACACGCGCGCCGCGACGGGCAGCTTTTGCACATCGGGGAATAGCGCGCGGCGCGATATGCGCTTCGAGATGGTGGGGTTTCGTTTGCCCCGCGCGTTTGGCATCATGCACGCAAACCGCCGTTTATACGCGGGCAACCTCAAACGGCACGGGCATAAAACAACAATGATCGAAGCGGTTTTCCAGGCGGTGCCCATCCTCCGCATCTTCGACGTCGACAAGGCGAAAGAATTTTATGTCGGGTGGCTCGGTTTTAAGGTCGACTGGGAGTACCGCTTCGAGGTGAACTCACCGGCTTACATGCAGGTCTCCAAAAAAAGCCTCGTGCTGCACTTGAGCGAACATCACGGCGACTGCTGTCCCGGCTCCACGGTGCTGGTGCTCACCACCGAAATCGATTCACTGCACCGCGAAATCATGGCCAGGGATTATCCGTACCAGCGACCCGGCATCGAGATGGCGCCGTGGAACGCGAAAGTGATGGAGGTCATCGATCCGTTCGGCAATCGGCTGCGATTCAACGAAGATATCGAAGATGAACAACCGGCCGGATAAAAGTATCCTCGCGCCGGACCGCTCGTTAACGCGATCGATGCCGCGAACAATCGCATCAACGAGGTTCATCAATGGCCGATAATGCCGGCAACACCGTCTCGACCGTCGTTCCAACGATGCGCTACCGCAACGCCCGCGCCGCCATCGACTGGCTGTGCCGCGCATTCGGGTTCGAACAGCATCTGCTCGTAGCGGGCGACAACGGCGCGATCGCGCATGCGCAGCTTACGTTTGGTAACGGTATGATCATGCTCGGCTCCGCCAGCGACGATGGTTTCGGCATGCTCGTCAAGCCGCCGATCGAAGCCGGCGGCGTCAACACCCAAAGCCCGTACGTGATCGTCGACGACGCCGACCGACACTATGCGCGGGCCGTGGCGGCGGGCGCGGAAATCGTCATCGACATCAAGGACGAGGACTATGGCGGTCGTGGCTACACCTGCCGCGATCCGGAGGGGCACATCTGGAATTTCGGCACCTACGACCCGTGGGCAGCAAAGCATTCATAAATGCTTGTAGACATCGACGCTCGCGGCGGCCTGCGTTGCACTAGGTCAGCTCGGCGCCGCGGCACGTGTACCACCGTTAACACCTCTTGGTCTCGGCAATCGAGATCGTTAGACCGTTCCGAAAAAGGAGGAAATACATGGCAAGTCTGGATTCGATCTCCACGACCTGGGCGCCGCGTATCTTAAGCATTCTGCGCATCGTCACCGCCTTTCTGTTCATGCAGCACGGGCTGCAAAAGCTGTTCGACTTTCCCGCCCCGCCGGGTTTTCCGGTCGAACTGATGTCGCTGATCGGGCTCGCGGCAATACTGGAAATCGTCGGCGGTGTGCTTATGTTGATCGGCCTGTTCACGCGGCCGGTGGCGTTCATTCTCTCCGGCGAGATGGCGTTCGCCTACTTCATGGCGCACGCGCCGGAAGGATTCTGGCCGATACTCAACGGCGGTGAACTGGCCGCACTCTACTGCTTCGTGTTTCTTTATTTCGCCTTCGCGGGGGGCGGCGCCTGGAGCGTTGACAGTCAGCGACGCGGCGCCATCTGAAGCTCGTTGCTACGGCGCGGATTCGCCGTCTTCGCGCTGCCCGCGCCGCGACGCGAGCCGGTCGGCCCGACGCGTGGTCTCCGGCAATCGAAAGCGCGTGGTACAGCGCATGACATAGTCGATCGCCGAATTCAGACTGACCTTGTGCCCGATGGTGACGTAGACCGGCCTGACGTGCACCCGCGTGCGCAAGGCCGAACCGATGATCTCGTCGTGATGCAGGATCGGCGTCCAGCCGCCGCGCGCCTCCGGCACCGTATCGTGCGTGCCGATAAGCATTGACTTGGCCACACCGATGGTCGGCCGGTCGGTTACCACACCTACGTGACTGGTGAAACCGCAGCGGCGCGGATGCACGATGCCCTGACCATCGCATAGCAGCAAATCCGGTTCGGTGTTCAGTTGCGCCAGCGCATCCAGCACGGCCGGAATCTCGCGAAATGAGAGCAGCCCGGGCACGTAGGGAAAACTCGTCGGCCGTCGCGCCACGGCCTGTTCGATTGGTTCAAGTGCCGGAAACGACAGTACCACCACCGCGGCGCGCGTGGTCTTCCCGCCGTCCTCAAAACCCGCATCCACGCCGGCGACGCTCTTGACGATTCCGAAACGATCCTCCCGTATGACGTGACCCCGCAGGCTTTCCTGAATCGCGCGCGCCTGGGCCGGCGTTACGTCCCAGGCATGCTGATGCTGAACAATCACGGTGGCGAATCTAGATGCTGCGAGCAGTCACACCTGGCCAAAGCGCATCGAGCCGCCCAGCCAGCGTTGCAGCAATGGCTCGATATGCGGCGAGCGCGCCGCGATCATGCGCGCGGCGGTCGCGCTGACCTCCGGCAACATGTCCTGATCGCGCGCGAGGTCGGCGATACGCAATTGCGGCTGGCCGGTCTGGCGCGTGCCCAGCAGCTCGCCGGGGCCGCGCAAATCGAGATCGATGCGCGCAATCTCGAAGCCGTCGTTCGTGCGGCGCAGCGCATCCAGCCGCTCGCGCGCCAGCGCCGCCAGTGGCGGCCGGTATAACAGGACGCAACTGCTCTCGGTATCGCCACGGCCCACCCGTCCGCGCAGCTGGTGCAGTTGCGCGAGACCAAGACGTTCCGCGTTTTCAATGATCATCAGCGAAGCGTCGGGCACGTCCACCCCCACCTCGATCACGGTGGTGGCGACCAGCAGGTCGATGCCGCCCGCCTTGAGCCCCGCCATCATCTGCTGTTTGTCCGCTGTCTTTATGCGCCCGTGCAGCAGCGCCACCCGCAGGTGTGGGAGGGCTTCGACCAGTTGCGCGTGCGTATCCTCCGCGGCGCGGCATTGCAGGACTTCCGACTCCTCGATGAGGGTACAAACCCAGTACGCCTGACGACCCTGACCACAGGCGCGGCTGATGCGCTGGATGATCTCGTCACGGCGCGTATCCGCAACCGCGACGGTGGTAACGGGCGTGCGGCCCGGCGGCAGTTCGTCGATCACGGAACAGTCCAGATCGGCATATGCGGTCATCTGCAAAGTGCGCGGGATCGGTGTGGCGGTCATGATGAGCTGATGTGGCAGGCGCGCATCCTGGCGTCCCTTGTCGCGCAACGCGAGACGTTGATGCACGCCGAAGCGATGCTGTTCGTCGATTACGACCAGCGCGAGATTCCTGAATTTCACACCTTCCTGAAACAGCGCGTGCGTGCCGATCGCCACGGGCGACTCGCCACTGGCGATGGCCGCGAGCGCATGGTCCCGGCTGGACGCCGTAAGCCTGCCGGACAACCAGGCGATGTTCAGTCCCAGCGACGTCAGCCAGGCGGTAAACGTTCGATAATGCTGTTCCGCCAGCACCTCGGTGGGCGCCATGATCGCGGCCTGATAACCCGCCTCCACGACCGCGAGGCAGGCGACGGCGGCAACCACGGTCTTGCCCGCGCCGACATCGCCCTGCAGCAGCCGCAGCATCGGGTACGGGTGAGCCAGGTCGCTTGAGATTTCGTCGATCACGCGCCGCTGGGCCTCGGTCAGCACGAATGTCAGACGGGAAACAAAGGCGTCGCGCAGAGCGCCCTGGGCGCGAATAGCAGGCGCCGGTAGTTCCCGCGCGCGCGCGCGCAGCCGTAACTGGCTCAACTGATGGGCGAGCAACTCCTCGAACACGAGTCGTCTCTGCGCCGGATGCCGCCCTGCCGCCAGTAGCCCTACATCGGCGTCGGGCGGTGGCCGATGCACGTACAACAACGCAGCCTTGAGACTCAGACCGCCGCATTCGCGCGGCACGTCGTAGACGAGATCGGCCCGCCGCGGCGCGGGTTCATCCAGTCGCCGCAATACCTGCGCCACCAGCCTGCGCAAAGCGGGCTGGCCCAGGCCCTCGGTCACGGGATAAACAGGCGTGAGACGGGTTTCCACCGGCTCTTCACCCGCGACTACGTGCCGGTATTCCGGGTGCACCATTTCCAGCGAATAATTGCCACCGCGCGCTTCGCCGAAGCAGCGCAGGCGGGCGCCGCGCGCCAGCGCCTGCTGTTGGGCGCGGCCGAAATGGAAGAATCTCAAACTTATTACACCGCTGCCGTCGTTGAGTTGCACGATCAGCATGCGTCGGCGACGGGTCAGCACTTCCGCGTGTTCCACCGTGCCCTCGATAACGGCTTCATCGCCGTGGTTCAGGTTCGAGATCGCTGTGACGCGGGTTCGATCCTGGTAGCGCGCGGGCAGGTGAAACAACAGTTCCGAAACCGTGTGGATATTCAGGCGCGCCAGCTTTTTCAGCATGGCCGGGCCGACTCCGGCGAGCTGAGTCAGCGAGCCTGCGACGAGCGCATCGGCTTCGATCGCGGTCATCCCATGCGGCGCCTCGGCCCACCGGTTCAAGTCTACTGCACGGGTCTACGATGCAGGCGCCCGGCATTTAACCCGCGGCTAGCCCAGCACCATAATCGCGTCCATTTCCACCGCCGCGCCTTTGGGCAGCGCCGCCACGCCCAGCGCGGCGCGTGCCGGATAGGGTTCGCGAAAATGCTCGCTCATGGCTTCGTTGACCAGCGCGAAACGCGATAGATCGGTCAGGTAAACATTGAGTTTCACGATGTCGTCCAGGCTGCCGCCCGCGGCTTTGGCCACCGCCGACAGGTTATCGAACACTCGACGGATCTGCGCCGCAAAATCGCCCTCAACCAGCGCCATGGTGCGCGGTTCCAGCGGAATCTGCCCCGAGAGATAAACTGTGTCCCCGACCTTTACCGCCTGCGAATAGGGGCCGATCGCCCGCGGCGCAGATTCGGTCGCGATGATTTCTCGGCGCATGCATGTCTCCTTAAAGTAGTTGTTGATAGCGGCGGCGGTCACCAATCCACGCCACCAGGGTTCATCGCTAAACGCGCAATAAGCTGGGAGCCATGAGCTCCGCGCGACCAAGGCTTCGCCGGAAGCAAAGTGACGACGCGCCGCCCGGCTAGCCTCTGGCGCGCTGCACCCTGTACACCTCCGGCGTATTGCGTACGACGCGCATGATGCGCGCCAGGTGCTTGCGATTCTGAATTGTCACCACGAAGATGATGGTGGTGGTGATGCCGTCGCGTTCCTCGAACGACACGTTCTCGATGTTGCAGCCCTCATCGGAAAGCTTGGCCGCAAGCACCGCGAGCACGCCGCGCTGATTTACGGACTGCACGCGGATCGCGGTGGTGAAATCGCGGGCTGGCGCCGGGGACCAGAATACATGTATCCATTTGTCCGGCTTGTCACGATGCACGGCCACGTTGCGGCAGGAATCGCGATGGATTACCAGCCCGCGCCCGGCGCTCATCACGCCGACGATAGGATCACCGGGGATGGGCAGACAACATTTGCCGAAACTGACCACCATACCCTCGGTGCCCTGTATCGCCAGCGACAGGCCGGCCTCGGAACGAGCTTCGTCCGGCGGCCGGTCAGCCGTGTCGACCAGGCGCCGGGCCACCAGTTGCGCCATGCGGCCGCCGAGACCGATGTCTTTCAAGAGCGCATCGAGGCTGTCGAGCCCGAGGTCTTTCAACAACAGTTCGATGTTCTGCCTGGCGATGCCGGCGATATCGAGCCGGTAAGCCGTGAGCGCGGTTTCCAGCAGCCGGCGACCCAGGCGCACGGCCTCTTCATGCTGCTGGTTTTTGAGAAAGTGACGAATACTCGCCCGCGCTTTGGCGGTCACCACGAAGTTAAGCCAGATCGGATTGGGCTTCGCGCTGGGCGCGTTGATGACTTCCACCGTCTGGCCGTTTTGCAGCGCGGAGTTCAGCGGCGCCAGACGGCGGTCGATCTTGACCGCGACGCAGGTGTTGCCTACATCGGTGTGCACCGAATACGCATAGTCCACGGCGGTCGCGCCGCGCGGCAGTTCACGAATTTCGCCCGCTGGCGTAAACACATAGACTTCATCGGGGAACAGGTCCGCCTTGATGCCTTCCAGGAATTCCAGTGAGTTGCCCGCACTCTGCTGGATCTCCAGCACGTCCTTGAGCCATTGGTGAGCGCGCGCGTGCGCCTTGATGCCGGAATTGTCGCCAGATTTGTAAAGCCAGTGTGCGGCAATACCGACGCGCGCCACACGATCCATCTCTTCTGTGCGAATCTGGGTCTCGATAGGGATACCGTGCGGACCGAACAGCACGGTGTGCAACGATTGATACCCGTTGACCTTGGGGATCGCGATGTAGTCCTTGAAGCGGCCGGGCACCGGCTTGTATAAATTGTGGATCGCGCCCAGCGTGCGATAACACGTATCGACATTTTTTACCACCAGACGCAGCGCGAACACGTCGAACACCTGGCTGAACGACAAATGCTTCTGCCGCATCTTTTTGTAGATGCTGTACAGGCTTTTTTCGCGACCGAGCACGCGGCTCTCGATGCCGGCTTCCAGCAGACGGTTACGCAAGGTGGTCTCGATCCTGGCCAGCAGCTCCTTGCGGTTGCCACGGCTGCGCCTGACGGCGGTATCGAGCAGACGGTAACGGTTCGGGTACAAGGCCTCGAATCCGAGCTGCTCGAGTTCGCCGCGCAAGGTATTCATGCCCAGCCGTTGCGCGATCGGCGCGTAGATCTCCAGGGTTTCACGCGCGATGCGTCGCCGTTTATCCGGCGGCATCACCTGCAAGGTGCGCATGTTGTGCAGACGATCCGCGAGCTTGACCACGATCACGCGCAGATCGTTGACCATGGCCAGCATCATCTTGCGGAAGTTCTCCGCCTGCGCCACGGCGCGGGATTCGAACTTGAGATGCGTCAGCTTGCTGACCCCGTCGACCAGTTCGGCTACGTCCTGCCCGAACTCGCGCGCGACCTGCTCCTTCGCGGTGGGGGTGTCCTCGATGACATCGTGCAGGATGCCGGCGATGATGCTGTCGGCATCCATGCGCATGTCGGCCATGGTGTGCGCCACGGCCAGCGGATGGTAGATGTAGGGTTCGCCTGTGAGTCGGGTCTGACCTGCGTGCGCCTGCGCCCCGAACAGGTACGCGCGCTGCACCCGCTCTATCTGCGCGGGTTCGAGATAGGATTCCAGCAGCGCGCAGAGATGGCCGACCTGAAAGCGTGTCGGGTCATCGATGGCCCGGTCGGCGGGTGCGGATATGACAGCGTCAGCCATTACGGCCGCGACCGGCGGGATTCAGTGCCCCGGTTGCTCGTGCTCGTCACGCACGGGCTTGAAAGCGCGTACTTTTTCCGCGTCCCCGAAACCCGGCTCATCGACAATATCGTCCTCGCCG
This sequence comes from Gammaproteobacteria bacterium, assembly GCA_013696315.1. Classification (NCBI taxonomy): domain Bacteria; kingdom Pseudomonadati; phylum Pseudomonadota; class Gammaproteobacteria; species Gammaproteobacteria bacterium. Next base: position 15,363 of record JACCYU010000107.1, read on the forward strand.
ATGTACACCCGGCTGCGGCGCGTCTCCAGGTCGTGCTCCCAGCCCTCCATTACGGGCTGATCCAGCACCTCGGGACCGATCAGTCCTTCCGCGATCTCACGCAGCGCTACGACCGTGGGCTTGTCGTTTTGGAACTCGACGTATGACTCCACGCCGCGGGCAAGCTGGCGCGCCCTGCGGCTGGCCATCAGCACCAGCTGAAAGCGGTTATCGACTTTCTCCAGGCAGTCTTCTACGGTAATACGAGCCATATTAACCTCAAAAAAGCATTGACATCGCAGTGTAGAGCATCATCCGATGCTAAGCCAGCAAAGTCCCCAGCAGCTCAAGGCGTGCGATAGCCTGCGATACGAGCCGCTGGCGGCTGGCCAGCACTATTACCTTCAGCGTTTCTACCGCCTGGTTGAAATCATCGTTGACGACCAGGTAATCGAACTCGTCGTAGTGACGCATTTCCTGCACCGCGGCGCGCATGCGGCCAGTGATGGTTTCCTCGCTGTCCTGCGCGCGCGCGCGTAGCCGCTGTTCCAGGGCCTGCCGCGAGGGCGGCAAAATGAAGATCGACAGACAATGAGGCAGGTTCTGGCGCACCTGGCGGGCGCCCTGCCAGTCGATTTCCAGTATGACATCGAGTCCTTGCGCGAGCTTGTGCTGCACGCTCGCGCGCGCGGTGCCATAGCGCCGATCGAACACCTGCGCGTACTCGAGAAATTCGCCGGCGTCGACCATGTCCTGAAATCTGGCGTCATCTACAAAATGGTAATGCACGCCCTCCTGCTCGCGCGGACGGCGCGGACGGGTCGTGTGGGATACCGAAACCACCACGCCCACCAGTGACTCCGAAAGTGCGCGCACCAGACTGGTCTTGCCCGCGCCGGAAGGTGCTGCGACTATCAATAATGTGCCGGGCAAGTTGCCGGTGGGGGGGGCTGTATTTGGCATCGGTCAGGGCGAATGGCGACGCCGGTTGTTCGTGGCGCCCGCCTGAGTTATTAGGCGATATCGAGCTTGAGCCTGCAAAGTGCGTCTACAGGGAAACGCGCCCGATCAGGGCATTGTGGAGTCCGTAGCGCCTGAAGTATCGCCTGAGGTGTCACCTGAAGTATCGCCCGAGGCGGCCTCCTCAGTTGGGGACGTGGAACTGGGCTGCCCGCCCATGTACAGCACAAAAAAAGTGCTGTAGAGGGCAAAAATCAGCGTTACCGAGAGCAATACCTGCATGCAGACGATGGTCACCTTGCGGTTGCGCGTCATCAGTATCGTCACCAGACAGGCGAGCGCAATACCGAAACTGCCTATGAGTATCGGCGACGCGTTACGTATGCTTTCCAATGCCTGCATATAATCCTGCTTTGCCGCTCAGGCGCCAATCCCGAACTTAATCTGCTGCGCGCTGGTGCGCCCTATCGCCACTGAAAATTAAAGGCCCAGCGCTCCATAAAATGGTCGGAGTGAGAGGATTTGAACCTCCGACCCCTGCCTCCCGAAGGCAGTGCTCTACCAGGCTGAGCTACACTCCGATTTGTTCAATATGTTCAGAAACTGCGGTTAACCGAAAAGCGGGCCAGGGCAATGAGCGCCTGTTTGTACGCTGAGTCCGGCAACTCGGCGAGTTCGTCAATGGCATTATCCGCCGCTTGCCGGGCAACCGTCTCAGTGTATGCAATGGCTCCGGTGGATTCAACGGCTTCCAGCACCGCGTCGATGCGCTCCGCGCCGCCACGTTCGATAACCTGACGCACCACCCGCGCCTGCGAAGGCGTACCCTGATGCATGACATAGATCAACGGCAGGGTCGGTTTGCCATCGGCGAGGTCCGCGCCGCCGTTCTTGCCCATCTGCTCGGCCGAGGCGCTGTAGTCCAGCGCGTCGTCGATCAGCTGAAATGCGGTGCCGAGGTGCATGCCGTAGGCCGCCAGTGCGCGTTCCTTAGGAGCGCTCGCTTCGCCGAGTACGGCGCCGGTCTGGCTGGCGGCCTCGAACAGCTTGGCTGTCTTGCTCTCGATCACCTCCATGTAGCGCGCCTCGGTGGTGCCAGGATCACGGCAGTTGAGCAACTGCATGACTTCGCCTTCGGCGATGGTGTTGGTGACGCGCGCCAGAATCCGCATGATGCGCAGGCTGCCGACTTCCACCATCATCTCGAACGCGCGGGAATAGAGAAAGTCGCCTACCAGTACGCTGGACTCGTTACCCCAGATCGCATTGACCGTCTCCTGTCCGCGGCGCAACTCCGAGGCGTCGACCACGTCGTCGTGCAGCAAGGTCGCGGTGTGAATGAATTCGATAATCGTGGCCATGTCGATGTGACGCTGGCCGCGATAGCCGCAGGCGCCGGCCGCCAGCAGCACCAGCATCGGCCGCAGGCGTTTGCCGCCGCTGTTAACGATGTAATGGCTCAACTGATTGATCAACACCACCTGCGATTGCAGCCGCCGGTGAATGGTATCGTTAACTGCGGTCATATCGCGCGCGACCAGGGCGTTGACCTGTTCCAGATTCATGAGGGTATCGTTGCGGGAATTCTTTAGCATGCTAGGGTCGCCCGCCGGCGTCGTCAACCTCCTGTATTTGACCCCTTTGCGCCAAGCCGATACACTTCGCCATCTTTTTTTTAGCATAAATCGAATATCAAACTATGCATGCCGTAATCAAGACCGGTGGCAAGCAATACCGGGTTACACAAGGCGACGTTCTGCGTGTCGAAAAGCTGACATCTGACGTCGGCGCCACCGTGGACTTCGAGCAGGTGCTAATGGTTACCGACGGAGACGACATCTCTGTCGGGACGCCGTTTATCGACGGCGGCAAGGTAACCGCAAAGGTCAGAGCGCACGGGCGCGGCGACAAGATTAAAATCGTGAAATTCCGTCGCCGCAAACATTACCGGCGGCAGATGGGTCACCGGCAGAGCTACACCGAAATCGAAATTACCGGCATCGGCGACTAGGAGCGCAGGCAAGTATGGCACACAAAAAAGCGGGCGGCAGCACGCGCAACGGCCGCGATTCGGAATCCAAGCGTCTGGGCGTAAAACGCTTCGGCGGCGAACAGGTGCTGTCCGGCAACATACTAGTGCGACAGCGGGGTACGCGCTTTCACCCCGGTGTAAATGTCGGCCTGGGCCGCGATCATACCCTGTTCGCCACCGCCAGCGGGCAGGTGCGATTTGAAACCAGAGGAGCCCGGCAACGCAAATATGTGAGCGTTGTCGCTGGCTGACCCTTCGCCATGGAAGATTTAAGAAAAGCCCCGCCTGGCCGGGGCTTTTTTGTGTACGCAGGGTTGAGACAGCGACATCGGGCCCATCAAACCGCATGAAGTTCGTCGATGAAGCAAACATCGAGGTCCGGGCGGGTGACGGCGGTAACGGCTGCGTCAGTTTCCGCCGCGAAAAATTCATTCCGCGCGGCGGGCCCAACGGCGGTGATGGTGGCGACGGCGGCAGCGTGTACCTTCATGCACTGCGCGCACTCAATACCTTGGCGGACTTCCGGCATGCGCGTCTGTTCAGCGCGCCGCGCGGGCAGGGCGGCATGGGCAAGGATCGCACGGGCAGACAGGGAGATGACCTGGTCATTGACGTACCGGTCGGCACGCGTGTAATAAACGCGGAGACGCAGGAACTGATCGGTGATTTGACGCGCGACGGGGAGCGGTTGCTGGTCGCACAAGGCGGTCGCCGCGGCCTCGGCAATACGCGCTTCAAAAGCTCCACCAACCGCGCGCCGCGACAGTCCACGCCAGGGCAGCCGGGCGATGCGCGGATGTTACATCTGGAGTTGCAGGTGCTGGCGGACGTGGGTCTGCTCGGTCTGCCCAATGCTGGCAAATCCAGCCTCATCGCCGCCGTCTCCGCGGCGCGCCCGAAGATCGCCGATTATCCATTCACTACGCTTTATCCGCATCTGGGGGTGGTGCGAATCGCGCCCATCCGCAGTTTTGTCATGGCCGATATTCCCGGTCTGATCGAAGGCGCCGCCGATGGCGCGGGGCTGGGCATAAGGTTTCTGAAGCATCTTGCCCGCACCCGGCTGTTACTGCACGTTGTCGATGTTGCGCCGCTGTCCGGACAAAACGAGCCGGCGAAGGCAGTGTCGGCAGTCGCCGCGGAGCTGGATAAATTCGATCCGTCGCTCGCCACCAAAGAGCGCTGGCTGGTCTGCAATAAGATAGATTTGTTGTGTTCCAAACGGCGCGAGACCATCAAGCACGACCTGCGCGAGCGGCTGGACTGGCGCGGCCCGATGTTTATGGTATCGGCCGCCACGCGGGAAGGGACCGATGAGCTGACCTTGCGTGTGATGAATTATCTGGAGGAGCACCACGCTGAATCGCAAGCAGTTAGCTGAAGCGCCCCGCTGGGTAATCAAGATCGGCAGCTCGCTGATCACCGATAACGGTCGCGGCCTGAATCTTGCGGCCATCCATTCCTGGTCGGAACAGATCGCGGCCTTGCGCAAGGCCGGCAAAGACGTTGTGCTCGTATCGTCCGGCGCGGTTGCCGAAGGTATGAGCCGGCTTGGCTGGCGCCGGCGCCCGCAGGCGCTGCACCAGTTACAGGCCGCGGCCGCGGTCGGTCAGATGGGTCTCGTTCAGGCGTATGAATCGCATCTTCAGAGTCACGGCATTCACAGCGCCCAGGTTTTGCTCACGCGTGAGGATCTTGCCGACCGGCGCCGCTACATCAACGCGCGCACCACCTTGCGGACCCTGCTGAGTCTGCGTGTCATTCCCGTGGTCAACGAGAACGACACCGTGGCCACCGACGAGATCCGTTTCGGCGACAATGACACCTTGGCCGCACTGGTAACCAATCTGGTCGAGGCGCAACTGCTGATAATCCTTACCGATCAGCAAGGACTTTACGATCGCGATCCGCGCTCGTACCCGATTGCCAAGCTGATCGACACAGCGCAGGCCGCCGATCCGTCGCTGGAGGCCTGTGCGGGACCGAGCGCCACCGACATCGGCCGCGGCGGCATGGTAACCAAACTGTACGCCGCGCGGCGTGCCGCGCGCTCCGGCGCGGCGAGCGTGATCGCCTGCGGGCGCGAACCCCGCGTGCTCGAACGTCTCGCCGGCGGCGAAACATTGGGCACACTGTTGCTGCCCAGCCGCGAACCGCTGGCCGCGCGCAAGCAGTGGATCGCCAATCAGCTCGAAGTACGGGGCGCGCTGGTGCTGGACGACGGCGCGGCGCGCGTGCTGCGCGAACGCGGCAGCAGCCTGCTATCGATCGGCGTCACCGACGTACGCGGTGCATTTGTAAGAGGGGATATGGTGGCCTGCATCGATGCGCAGGGAGAGGAGGTCGCGCGCGGCCTGGTCAACTACGACGCTGGCGATGCACGTCAGATCATGCGCAAGCCGAGTCACGAAATTCAATCAGCGCTGGGCTACGTCGCCGAGCCGGAACTGATTCACAGGGATAATCTGGTGTTGGTTTAACGGCGTGTATGCCTAATCGTGGCGCAGCGCCCGTTATATCTCCGCGGTGACGCCGGGCCAGGATTGCCCTAGACCTGCATTGCCTTGATACGCGCGTGCAAACGGCTTTTGTGGCGAGCAGCCTTGTTCTTGTGAATCAGACCTGACGTCGCGGTCGAGTCAATGATCGGCACGGCGCGTTCGTAGCTGCTCTCCGCGGCCGCCTTGTCGCCCTTGGCGATCGCCTTGACCACATTCTTGATGTAGGTGCGTACTCTGGACATCTGACTGACATTGCGTTCGCGCCGCTTTACAGCCTGCCGTGCGCGCTTCTTGGCTGTTGCTGAATTTGCCAACCTGATTTCCCTTAATGTTTGAGTCTAAAAAAAGTAGCGTAATATGCCGCGCGCGTGGCCCATTGTCAACGCGGCGGCAATGCGTGACGGGTGCGGCCGACTTGTACCCGCGCGCGGGTTGCCTGTATCTTCGCCTGCGCACAACCCTCGCCTGGATGCCGCCCTGACCCAGAGACTGTTCAAATCCACCGCCACTGTTGGTGGGATGACTTTCATATCCCGCATTTTCGGCTACGCGCGCGACGCCGTGGTGTTCATCTCGTTTGGCGCCGGCGGCGGTACGGACGCGTTTTTTGTCGCGTTCCGCATTCCCAATTTTCTCCGGCGACTGGTTGCCGAAGGCGCGTTCGCGCAGGCGTTCGTACCAATCTTCTCGGAATACCGGGAGCATCGCGAAGCGGCCGCGCTCACGGAACTGGTGGATCACGTCGCCGGCACGCTGGCGGTAATCCTGATGCTGATCACCGCGACCGGCGTCATCGCGGCGCCGCTGCTGGTATCGATGTTCGCGCCGGGGTTCATGGACAACCCGGAGCGACACGCACTGACCGTGGACTTGTTGCGCGTCACCTTTCCGTACATTTTTTTCATATCGTTAACCGCGCTGGCGGGCGGCATTCTGAATAGCGTCGGCCGCTTCGCCGTGCCGGCGTTCACGCCGGTATTTTTGAACCTGTCCCTGATCGCTGCTAGCGTGTGGCTCGCGCCCATCTTCGAGCGGCCAATCACCGGCCTGGCGTGGGGCGTCTTTATCGCCGGTGTGGTGCAATTGGCGTTTCAGCTTCCATTTCTGTATCGGCTGAATCTGCTGCCACGTCCGCGGCTCGCGCGCGCTCATGAGGGTGTGCGACGCATTCTGCGCCTGATGGGGCCGGCGATTTTCGGTTCGTCGGTGGTGCAGATCAACGTATTGTTCAACACCATGATCGCATCGTTCCTGGCCGTCGGCAGCATTAGCTGGCTGTACGCGTCCGACCGCTTTGTGGAGCTGCCGCTGGCGCTGCTGGGCGTGGCCACCGCCACCGTCATTCTGCCGCGCTTGTCGCAACAGCATACGCGCCAGTCGGGACCGGCGTTCAGCCAGACGCTGGACTGGGCGCTGCGCATCTCCGTGCTGGTCGCGGTGCCCGCCACGGCCGGGCTGGTGCTGCTCGCCGGACCGATAATTGCGACCCTCCTTCAATACCGCGAATTCACGGCCATCGATACGGGGATGTCCAGCATGAGCCTGATCGCCTATGGCGCCGGGCTGCCGGCGTTCATTTTGATCAAGGTGCTGGCGCCAGGGTTTTACGCGCGGCAGGATACGCGTACGCCGGTGCGCATTGGCGTGATTGCGGTGCTGTCCAACATGGCGCTCAATGTGCTCATCGTGGCGCCGTGGATTTATTTCGATATCCCGGGCCCGCATGCGGGGCTGGCGGCCGGTACGACTTTATCGGCATACCTGAATGCCAGTCTATTATACCGCCGGCTGCGCGGTGACGGCGTTTATCGCGTGCAGCCGGGCTGGGCCGGGCTGACGCTCAGGGTAATCGCGGCGACGGCGGTGATGGGGGGCGTGCTGTTCATGATGACACCAGCGCCGGGGGCATGGAGCGAATGGGCGGCGATTCAGCGCGGCGTGCATTTGTGCACCCTCATCGCGCTGGGTGCGGCTGCGTACGTACTAAGCCTGGCGCTGCTGGGCGCCAGGCCGCGACAGTTCGCGGGCGCGGCCTGATGGAGCTGATCCGCGGTCTGTACAATCTGCGCGCGGCGCCTGGTGGTTGTGTGGCGACCATCGGCAATTTCGATGGTGTCCATCTGGGGCATCAGGCGGTATTGACAAAGCTTGCCGCCCGCGCCGCGGACGGGCAATTACCTTCCGTGACAATCATCTTCGAGCCGTTGCCGCGCGAGTTCCTGCATCCGCCCTCGGCCCCGGCGCGTTTGACCCGTTTGCGCGAGAAGCTGATGGTATTGCGAGAACACGGAATCGATAGTGTGCTGTGCCTGCGTTTTGACGCGGCACTGGCGGCTATGACTGCCACCGAGTTCATCGACCGGATACTGATCCAGGGATTGGGTATACGCTACCTAGTGCTGGGCGACGACTTTCATTTCGGCAAGAATCGGGAGGGGAATTTCGATACGCTGCGCGCCGCCGGCAGCGCTTACGGCTTCGAAGTGGCCAGCATGCCCACGTTTCAGGTCGAGGGCGAACGGGTGAGCAGCACGCGCATCCGGCAAGCGCTCAAGCGTGGCGATATGAGGACGGCCGAGGCTTTACTGGGCCGGCACTATTGCTTGTGCGGACGCGTTCGGCGCGGCGATGCACTGGGCCGGACGCTGGGCTTTCCGACCGCCAACCTGGCGCTGGGCTGGCCGTTGCCGCCAGTCCACGGCATCTACGCCGTGGACGTGTTCGGGCTTGAGCGGGAACCGCTCCCCGGCGCGGCCAGCATCGGCAGCAGACCGGCGGTCAACGGCACGGAGTATCGCCTGGAAGTTTATTTGCTCGATTTCAACGAAGATATCTACGGTCGCCATTTGCGAGTGGAGCTATTGCGCAAAATCAGAGGCGAAGCGCATTTCGATTCGCTTGACGCGCTGAAAACCCAGATCGCGAGCGATGTAGCGGCAACCAGGCAGTTCTTCAACAGGCGGTAAATTCGCAACAACGGGCGCGCACTAAACGTCCGTTCCCAAAGCGGGTAAACTTCTGCTCTTTTTTGGCATCGATAACAACCTCGTGACGGATTACAAACACACCCTCAACCTGCCGAAAACCGACTTTCCGATGCGCGGCAATCTCGCGCAGCGGGAGCCGGAAATGCTGAAAAGCTGGGCGGTGATGGATTTATACGCCAGGATTCGAGAGTCTTGCGCGGGTCGGCCGAAGTTCATCCTGCACGATGGCCCACCGTACGCCAACGGCGATATTCATATCGGTCACGCGGTCAACAAGATCCTCAAGGACATCATCGTCAAGAGCAAAACCCTGAGTGGCTTCGACTCTCCGTATGTGCCGGGCTGGGACTGCCACGGGCTGCCCATCGAGTTGCAGGTAGAGAAGAAAGCCGGCAAGACAAGCGCGAGGATTGACGCCAGAGCGTTTCGCGCGGCCTGCCGGAAGTTTGCCGGCAGGCAGGTCGATGGACAGCGGCGCGATTTTATTCGCCTGGGCGTATTCGGAGAATGGAACAATCCGTACCTGACGATGGATCATCGCTATGAAGCCGGTATCGTGCGCGCACTTGGGCAGGTTATTGCGCGCGGCCATGTGTTCAAGGGCTTCAAGCCGGTGCACTGGTGCGTGGATTGCGGCTCCGCGCTGGCCGAGGCCGAAGTCGAGTATGAAAACAAGACTTCGCACGCCATTGACGTACGATTCAGAGCCGCGGACGAGGCTGCTTTTCTGGATAGATGGCCGCTGGACGATCGAGGGCACGGGCCCGTGTCGGTGCTAATCTGGACGACCACGCCCTGGACGTTGCCCGCCAATCAGGCAGTCGCGCTGCATCCGGGGTTTTCTTACGCGCTGGTGCAACTGCAAGACGAGCGAGTGGTACTCGCCGTGCCACTGCTAGCTCGCGCGCTCGAACGCTATGGCAGGGAACGCGGGGAAATACTCGGCCGCGCGCAAGGCAAGGCGCTGGAGCATCTGCGCTTACAGCATCCGTTCTACGCGCGACAAGTGCCGGTGGTGCTGGGCGAGCACGTCACGACCGAAGACGGCACCGGCGCGGTGCACACGGCGCCCGGTCACGGCCAGGACGACTATATCGTCGGGCGGCGTTACGGCCTGCCGATTGACAATCCGGTCGGCGGCGACGGCCGCTTTCTGCCCGGCACCGAGTTGTTTGCGGGCGAGCCGGTCGAACAGGCCAATAAACACATTATCGAAGTGCTGAAAGCGCGAGGCGCGCTGCTACATCAGGCGATGCTCACGCACAGCTACCCGCACTGCTGGCGTCACAAGACGCCGATCATCTTCCGCGCCACGCCGCAATGGTTTATCGGTATGGAGCAACAGCGCCTGCGCGAACAGGCGCTGACTGCGGTCGGCGAGGTGCGCTGGATACCGGGCTGGGGCCAGGCGCGTATCGACGGCATGGTGCGCAATCGTCCCGATTGGTGCATCTCGCGGCAACGCAAGTGGGGGGTGCCGATCGCGTTGTTTACACATCGCGAAACCGGCGAATTGCACGCGGACACACCGAAGCTCATCGAGGCCGCCGCGGCGCGGATTGAGGCTGGCGGCATCGATGCATGGTTTGACCTGGACGCGAGCGACCTTCTGGGTGATAGTCACACCGAATACGAAAAAGTTACCGATACGCTGGACGTATGGTTCGATTCCGGCGTAACGCATGCCTGCGTGCTGGAGCAGCTGCCAGAGCTTGGATTTCCGGCCGACTTATACCTTGAAGGCTCTGATCAGCATCGTGGCTGGTTTCAGTCCTCGCTGCTGACCTCGATCGCCATGCGCGGAAACGCGCCTTATCGTCAAGTGCTCACGCACGGCTTTACGGTGGACGCGTCTGGTCAGAAGATGTCCAAGTCGCGCGGTAACGTCGTTTCGCCGCAGACGGTCATGAAAACCCTGGGTGCGGATATTCTGCGCTTGTGGGTGGCGGGCACCGATTACAGCGGCGAGATGGCGGTCTCCGACGAGATTCTCAAGCGCACGGCCGACGCATATCGACGCATTCGCAACACGGCCCGCTTTCTGCTCGCGAACCTGCACGGCTTCGATCCCGCGCTGCATCAGGTTCCGCCGGAACGCATGTTGGCGCTGGATCGCTGGGCGGTCGATCAGGCGCTACTGTTGCAGCGGCAGATACGCCAGGCGTTCGAGGAATATCAGTTCCATCTTATTTATCAGCAGGTGCACCGTTTCTGCGCGGTGGAGATGGGCGGGTTTTACCTCGACATCATCAAGGACAGGCAGTACACGGCGCAGGCTGACAGCGCGATCCGCCGCTCCGCGCAGACCGCGATGTATCACATCAATGAGGCGCTGGTGCGCTGGCTGGCCCCGATCTTGAGTTTTACCGCCGAGGAGATCTGGCGATCGATGCCCGGCGCGCGCGCCGAATCCGTTTTCTTGAGCGCCTGGCACGATGGCTTGTTCTCCCTGGGTGATGACGCCGTGTTTGACCACGCCGAATGGACCCGGCTGATCGAAATCCGCGACGCCGTCGGCAAGCAACTGGAGAGCTTGCGCAACGCCGGCGAGATCGGCGCATCGCTGGATGCCGATGTCACGCTCTATTGCGACGGTACAATGCTGGAACTGCTGAAACGTCTGGAAGACGAGTTGAGATTTCTGCTGATCACGTCATACGCGCGCGCGCTGCCGCTGCATCAGCGCCCGGCCGAGGCGCGGGAAGCGCGGCTTGCGAGCGGCGCCACAATTGATATCCGGGCATCGCCGGTCTCACATTCAAAATGCGTACGCTGCTGGCACCGCCGCGAAGACGTGGGACAACACGCGCAGCACCCGCACTTGTGCGGCCGTTGCGTCGCCAACGTTGCCGGCGCGGGCGAGCAGCGAAAGTATGCGTAAGTGATGGCTGGAATGGCACGGAGGCTAACGCCATCTAACCCGTAAATTTTTGGATAATTATCAGCATGCTTAAATGGACATGGCTCTCGATGCTGGTGGTTGTGATCGACCAGATCACCAAGTGGATGGCAAGCACGTGGATGGAACCTCACGTAGCACATCCGGTGCTTTCCTGGTTCAATCTGACGCTCGTACATAACACGGGGGCGGCGTTCAGTTTCTTGAGCGACGCGGACGGCTGGCAGCGCTGGTTTTTTATCGTGCTTTCGATTGCTGTGAGCGTGGCGATCGTTATCTGGCTGAAATGCCTGCACTCCAGCGAACACTGGACCGCGGCCGCGCTCGCCCTCATATTGGGCGGCGCGCTCGGCAATGTGATCGATCGCATCGCCCATGGTCATGTAGTGGATTTTATCCAGTGGTATTACGGCCAATGGTATTGGCCGACCTTCAACATCGCGGATTCTGCGATATCGGTCGGCGCCGCTATCCTGCTTATGCACGGTGTATTTTTTGCCAGCCGGGAGGAACGCGGGTAACGCTGAGGTCTCAATTCCGCCCGTCATCAATTAAAAGGGGTCATCGTGAACGGTTTTTAATCAACGGCGATCAGCGATACACTAAATGCTCGGGAATCATGTCATTCTGAGGCTGAAAGCCGAAGAATCTTCCGTTCGCCAAGGAAAACCAGATGTTTCACGCCGAGAGCAGTCGCTGTGCTCAGGATAACAGCTTGTTTGTAATGTGCTTATGCGAGCCTCAATAGTCCTCAAACGTTGTAGCCTAATTTTATGCAGATATTACTTGCCAACCCCCGCGGCTTCTGTGCCGGCGTAGACCGCGCCATCGATATCGTCGAGCGCTCGCTGGAGCTGTTCGGGGCGCCGGTTTACGTGCGTCACGAAGTCGTCCACAACAAGTTTGTGGTCGACGGCCTGCGCACCAAAGGCGCGGTATTCGTGGACGAGCTGGAAGAAGTCCCCGACGGCGCCACCGTGATCTTCAGCGCGCACGGCGTCTCGCAGGCGGTGCGCCGCGAGGCCGCGTCGCGCAATCTCACGGTGTTCGACGCGACCTGTCCGCTGGTAACCAAAGTGCACATGGAAGTCAGCCGCTATTCCAGGGAAGGACGCGAGACCGTACTCATCGGCCACCAGGGTCATCCGGAAGTCGAGGGCACCATCGGTCAGTACGAAAACGCGAAGCTGGGCGCGATCTATCTGGTGGAATCGGCTGAAGATGTCGAAAGTTTACAGGTGAAGAATCCGGAGCAACTGGCGTTCGTGACGCAGACCACCCTCTCGATGGACGAGACCAGCGACATCATCGACGCGCTGCGCGCCAGATTTCCCGATATCATCGGACCTTATAAAAAGGACATCTGCTACGCCACGCAGAACCGGCAGGATGCGGTCAAGCAACTGGTGGACAAGTGCGACCTGATGCTGGTGGTCGGCTCGCCCAACAGTTCGAACTCAAGTCGCCTGCGCGAAATTGCCGAGAAGAAAGGCGTGGAAGCCTATCTGGTCGAAGGGCCGGAAGCCATCGAAGACGCCTGGCTGGTTGGCAAGCAATCCGTCGGTGTCACCGCCGGCGCCTCCGCGCCCGAGATCCTGGTCGAGCAGTTGATCGAGGTACTGAAGAGCAAAGGCGCAAACGTGGTGCAAGAGCACGACGGCATCCGCGAGCAGGTGGTGTTTATGATGCCGAAGGAGCTGCGCTAGAACCGCAAGACGAACGGCGACAGCGATTCGATTTGACCGCGCCCCGTCATGCTGACGCTCTCACCGTCGATCGGGCGACGACCGCACCATATCCTTCCCTTTAGGGTGGTATCGTCGGTTAATCCAAGGCACCGCCGCGGAGCGAACGAACTGGCGAAAGATTGGACGGGGTACCGGAATTCACTGGGAAGACCTTGACGAAGACGTTAGCGTAGAAGGTCTGATTGCCGGGCGCCGTTCCGGTGAGAGTCAGGAATCCTTCAGGCGCTGGCTTGAAAAACGTACGGTCACTTAACCCATCATTAGATCTCGCCCGAGGACGCCGGGCGGCCACTGTATAAGTCCGCTCCCTCCGCGCTGAAAGTGCTGGTCGAAAGAGTCGTAGCTTTATTGCACGACAAGTACGCAAGCATCGTGCAGGAGCACAACGGCGTCCGCGAGCAAGTCGTGTTCGTCATGCCAAAGGAACTGCGCTGACTCCGCGACAAGGGTGGCGGCACTTCGCATCTTCCTGGCCCCCGACTAAAAGCCGATCTTGCGCCATCTATCGCGGCTCGAGTTGTCTCCGACGATGGTATTGGTGGCCGATGTCCATACGCCGCCGGTCTGACGCGCGAAGTGTTACCTGCCAATTTACCGTTGGGAGGCAACCTTCTCCAGAACCAAACACATGCAATTCCGCGGATCCCTCCACTTATCGCTGACGATCCGCCCGCTCTCCTCCTCAAAGCGAAAGGTCGGCCTTTTGCCGCCCGTCTTAGCTTTGCAGCCGCTTGCATACCTTCCGTGAGACAGCGGCCGGACGGACTGCTATCTAAGGCCGATGAACGGAAACAAGCGTTTTCTCCTCGGCTTCACGCTCGTGGAACTGGTCGTGACTATTGCCATCTCCGCCATCTTGCTCACCACCGCGATCCCGAGCTTCCAGGCACTTATTCAAACCAACCGCATGGCCGCTAACGTCAACGAGTTTATTGGCGCGTTAAACCTCGCCCGTAGCGAGGCCATTAAGCGCGGCGTCGACGTGACGGTGTGCAAAGGAACGGCGGCGGGTTGTAATCCTGACGCTGATTGGGAAAACGGCTGGATTGTATTTTCCGACCTTAACGGGAACATTACCATAAACGCTGGCGACGAAGTGCTGCGCGTCTACCCGGCGCTGGATGCCGGTTATACCTTCTACGGCAACAACAATGTGACGAACCGCGTCACTTACAACCCGAAGGGCATGTGCGCCATGGGCACCTTGGTCATGTGTGACGCTCGTGGCTTCGATGAGGCTCGCGCAGTAGTCATCGCGCGCACCGGGCGCGCTCAGACTATCGCAGCCACAGTGTCTACACAGACAACGTGCGCGGCATCTGGTTAAGAAATCAGATGATAACCGACGGGGGAGAAAACTCGGCGATCGCACGTCGCATGCAAAGTAAAGGCTTCACGCTCATCGAGGTTCTTGTCGCACTCGCGATCGTGTCGATCGGTTTGCTGGCAATCGCCGCATTGCAGGCGACTGGGCTGCGCGTCAACCACGGTGCATACCTGCGCACCCAGGCCAGTTATGTCGCATACGACATTGCCGATCGCATGCGCGCAAACTTGGCGGCGGCGGTCGCCGGAAATTATCAAGTCAACGCCAATACTCCACCGACAGCCCCGGTCGCCCCGGCGGCCCCTGGTTCTGGCTTCGATTGCATAACGAACTTCACCGGCACCTCGGTGGCGAATACTTGCGGCCCAGCCGAGCTGGCTCAGGCGGATTTGTTCGAGTGGTACGCAAGCGTTGCGGGGCGCGCAGGCCCGCCGATAGTGCCTGCCCTGTTACCCGCCGGCGAAGCGACAATCGCTTGCGCCGACACTCCTTGCACGCGTGGCTCACTACACACCATTACCGTGCGCTGGGACGGCGACCGCACGGGGGCCGCAGGGCGGAACTGCCCACCACAGGACAATGACGACCTGCTTTGCGTGCGCATCGTTGTGCAGCTATGACGCGACACGGCGCGAGCCGCGACCAACACGGCTTTACCCTGGTCGAGATGATGATCGGGATGGTCCTCGGGCTGCTGCTGCTGGCGGGCGTGATCAATATCTTTCTGAGTGGTAGGCAAAGCTATCAAATGCAGGAGGGTTTCTCGCGCCTGCAGGAAAACGGCCGCTTCGCAATGGACGTCCTCGCGGTTAATCTGCGCCACGCGGGGTTCAAACCCAATGCGCTGGGCGTCGATGACTTCGCGTTTCCGGCAAGCGCCACGGCGATTGCGCCAACGGTTGCAACCTTCGCAACAGCTTCCCAAGTTGTAGCGGGCACTGACAGCAATGCGAATACGGCCGACCTCATTCGGGACGGCACCGACACACTCAGCTTTCGCTTCCAGGGTACGGGTGCCGGCGTACCCTCGCCGCTAACCGATTGTTTGGCCGCAACGCCGGCCGCTGGTGCGCTGGGTATTAACACCCTCTACGTGCGCACACCGGAGAATCAGCTCCACTGTCGCGATGGCGCGGGCCAGGATCAGCCGATGCTGGACGGTGTAGAAGGTATGCAGGTGCTTTACGGCGTAGACACCGACGGCGATCCCGATCGCACCGCGAACCGATACGGTACCGCCGCAACGTTGACCACCAACGGTGATTGGGCCCGCGTCGTGAGCGTGCGCGTGGCGTTGCTGCTAAGCACCGTTGAGGACGTCACCAACGCCCCGGACACGACTACGTACATCCTGCTTAACAATGCCGCGGTAGGACCGTTCAACGACCGCGTGCGCCGTCACGTGTTTACCACTACGGTCGCTCTGCGGAACCTGCTCCCGTGATCAATCCATGAATAAACCCATACGGAACTCAAGCACGCAACCACAATCCGGCGCCGTGCTGGTCGTCAGCCTCATCATGCTGCTGGTCATGACTATCATCGGCATCGCCGCCATGCGAACCACCGTGCTGCAGGAAAAGATGGCGGGCAACGTGGGCGACCTCAATCGCGCCTTCGAGGCCAGTGAGGCCGCGCTGCGCCAGGGCGAGCGTTGGGTGAATGATCTAGTGGCGAGACCCGACACCACGACATCATGCGCCGCGCCCTGCGAGGTTGTATGGGACAAGGTTGATGCGACCCTGAATCCGATCGAGGCCACAAGCACCTGGGATTCGGACAACGTACGCGCTTACGCGGGAACAATCCCCGCGGTCGCGGCTTTACCCGAGTACTACATAGAACATGACGAATTCCTTAAAGATAACCTGAACGTCGGCACGGCGAACGACAACGTGGGACGCGACCTTTACCGCATGACGGCGCGCGGCGTCGGCAGCGCCGCTACGACTCAGGCGATCGTGCGCACGGCCTATGCGCGAAGATTCTAAAAAAATAGGTGGTGTGGGCCGGCGTCGAATAGAAATCGCCGACGCGCGGACGGGGAAGAGATTGCCATGACATACTTTAAAACGGTCAGCACCGTATCAAGCAGCGCGGCGCTGGCCGCCGCCCTCGGCTACGCCGCCTCCGTGGCGGCGCTGCCCTTAAATTTAAGCAACGGCCCACTTTTCCTGGGCGGCAACGTGGAGCCGAACATCGTCTTCAACCTGGATGATTCCGGCTCCATGCAGTTCGAATACCTGCCTGGGGCGGGATTTCACGACGTCAGCACATTCATGTTTCCCCGCCCGAGCGCGCCTTATGGCGGCGGCACCTATACCAATTACGTGCCGAACTTCTTCGACAAGAACCTGCACAATTTCTACATGCGCTCCGCGCACAACAACTTCGCCTTTTACAACCCCAACGTCACCTATCTGCCCTGGTTGAATTCAGACGGCTCGGAGATGCCGAATGCCAACCCTGCAGCCGCCTACTACAATCCCAGGATCACGAGCCAGGGAACGCTCAACCTGACCGCGCAGCAGACCCAGAGCGCTTTATGGTTTGGGTATTGCGGCCCGAGCTCCTCCGGCAACTGCCTCAACACGGGTGTGTACGCATCGAGCAATATCAATGACGCCTATTATCAGGCGGCGAATGAACTCAATTACTCTGGCGGCCCCACGCAGTCGCATACGTACTGGCCCATCACCTACTACAACTACACCAGCGGCGCGGTAACCGAGCGCGGCAGCTATGCAAGAGTGGAGATCACGACCACCACGTCAGCGGGGGCAACGTTCGCGTATACCGATCCAATAACGGGCCTTGCGATGACCCGCACCCGCGACCAGGAAATCCAGAACTTTGCGAACTGGTTTCAGTACCATCGCTCGCGCATTCTCATCTCTCGCGCGGGCATCGGTCGGGCGTTTGCCGAGCAAGGTCCGGGCATGCGGGTGTGGTTCGCGGCCATTAACCAAGGATCGAAAAGCATCGACGGACAGACCAGCCCGGGCGCGATGGTTAAGGGTGTGCGTCCCTTTTCCGGCACCGATCGCGATGCCTTTTTTACCGAACTTTACGATCACGTCATTCCCGCCGCGGGCACGCCCCTGAGACGCGCCGTGGATAACGTCGGCAAGTACTTCGAGCGCACTGACAACAGCGGCCCTTGGAGCGCGACACCTGGCACAACCAGTAGCGCGGCTCATCTAGAATGCCGCCAGAGCTATCAAATTCTGATGACCGACGGCTATTGGAACGACGATCCGGCACCGACATCCGGTGCAAGAGCTAATGTCGACAACACGACAGTACCCGTAGCAGCAACCATAAAAAATGACCCTTTATTACCTTCTAAGTCGTATAGGTACGTGGCAGCCGCCCCTTATAAGGACGTTTGGGCACATTCGAATCCCAATGGCGGCACTCTAGCCGACGTGGCCATGTATTATTGGGGACGTGACTTGCGGACTAGCATCGCCAACGACGTCACTACGAATCCGCTCGACCTCGCTTTCTGGCAACACCTGACTACCTTCACCGTCGGCTTGGGCGTCTCTGGCACCCTTGATCCAGCCACAGACTTTCCGGCGCTCATCAACGGTACAAAGCAGTGGCCGAATCCGGAACCCAGCACCGCCGGCTCGCAAAATCCCGAAAAAACAGACGACCTCTGGCATGCCGCCGTCAACGGGCATGGACAGTTTTTCAGCGCGTCCGATCCGAGCACCTTCGCGCAGTCTTTGAGTGATTCGATCTCCGCGATCAAGGACCGCAACGGCTCAGCAGCCTCGGTCGCGCTCAACTCGGGGTCGGTTGTCAGCAACACCAAGCTTTATCAGGCGCGCTTCGATAGCGGTGACTGGAGTGGTCAATTGGTTGAATACGCGGTGCACGACGGCGTCGATCACTCCTACGGCTGCACCGAAGATGATCCAAAAGGCAAAGTATGCCCGGACCAAGTGTGGGATGCGGGGGAAATTATCGATACACAAAACTGGAATACCGGCCGCAAGATCGTCACGTACAAACCTTCAAACCGCGACGGCGTCGTGTTCCGCTGGCCCGCAAATTCGGCCTCGCCAGCGGCGAACGAACTGGACTCGACGCAGGTTGGCGCACTTAACGACAATCCCGCTACCATTGCCGTTGACAATGATTCGAAAGGCCAGAGTCGGTTGGAGTATCTACGCGGGCGCATTGTCACCGAATTTCGCAATCGCTCCAGCGTGCTAGGCGACATCGTTTATTCCGCGCCCGCCTACGTGGGCGCACCGTCGTTTGTCTATCCAAAGACTTGGGGGGTGGGGGCGCCGGAGACGTCCTACGCTTCCTTCCGGGCGGCGAACGCCAGCCGCATACCCACATGCTCTACGTCGGCGCCAACGACGGCATGCTGCACGCCCTCGACGCCAGCAGCGGGGCTAACGGCGGCAACGAGCGATTTGCTTACGTGCCGAGCGCGGTATTTCCTAACCTGAGCAAACTCACGAACCGCTCTTACAGCCACCAATATTTCGTGGACGGGTCACCCACGGCGGTCGATGCCTTCGTCAGTGGCGCGTGGAAAACCATTCTCGTCGGCGGTCTGCGCGCTGGTGGGCGCGGCGTTTACGCGCTGGACGTAACGCAGCCCGTAACATCATCGACCGCGGAGTCGAGCGTCGCCGACCGCGTTCTGTGGGAGTTCAATCACACCGACACCGACGGCGCGGATCTTGGATTCACCTTTGGCGAAATCAACATCGTCCGCATGAAGAACGGCAGTTGGGCGGCCGTATTCGGCAACGGTTACAACAGCACTAACGGCAGAGCGGTGTTGTACATCGTCGATCTGGCCGACGGCAGCGTCATCAGGAAGATCAACACGCTCGCGGGCAACACCACTCAACCCAATTGGCTGGCCGCTCCCGCGCCCGTGGATATCAATGGCGACTCCATTGTCGACTACATCTATGCGGGAGACCTGCTTGGCAATATGTGGAAGTTCGACGTTTCGTCGCCTAACGCCCTTTCCTGGGGTGTCGCGTACGCAGGAGTGCCACTCTTTCAGGCCAGAAACGCGACCAATCAACTACAGCCGATCACGGAGCGGCCGCAGATAGGCATGCATCCAATGGGGCTGCCTACACAAGAGGGTGTCATGGTGTATTTTGGCACGGGCAAGTACATCGAAACGACCGATAACTCCCCAACCGGCCAGAACACCCAAACCTTCTACGGTATCTGGGACAAGAATCAGTCCACGCTGACTCCTTTCACGCGTGCGCACCTGTTGAAACAGCAGATCATCGATGAGTCGACGGTGCACGGCTACAACGTGCGAGTAACAACCGACAATAAGATCGCATGGCACGGCACGAGCGGTAATCCGGCGGATTCTCCACCGACCACGCACTTAGGCTGGTATATGGATCTTCTGAATACGGAGGGCGGTAACGCAAATAATGGCGGCGAGCGCCAGGTGTCCAACCCCATTCTGAGAAACGGGCGGATTATCTTCCCGACCTTGGTCCCGACCGCGATCGTCAACGCGTGCGACTTTGGCGGTAGCGGTTGGCTTATGGAACTGGACGCGGTCAGCGGTGCACGGATGGCATTTTCACCATTCGATTTGAATAACGACGGCAAGTTTGACAACAACGATTATGCGGACGTTAATGGGGACGGCGTTGGTGACACGCAGGTCAGTGGCAAACAGTCCGATGTGGGCATCATTCCAACGCCGGGCATAGTGGCGGGAGTGGATCCAGTGGAATATCAATACACCCCCGGCTCGACCGGCGAAATCGAATCTACGCGGGCGAACGCGGGCAACAAGGATCTTGGTCGCCAGACCTGGCGCCAGCTTCGCTGATCTTATTTGTTGAGGGACGCATTATGGTTTTCAGAGCATGGTGCATCGTTAGTTTCCTCGCCGCTATTTGCGCGGCGCCCGCGCACAGCCAGTTTTCGCAACGCGAGGAACTCGGCTACGAACGAGTGGGCACGATAGAACACATTGACCGAGCCGGCAGGATCGTTCGCATCGATGGTCACTCTTACATATTGCCTGCCGATCTCGTGGCCGATCCAAACGTCGAATACCGCGTCGGAGATGAGGTTGGCTACTCCGTTTCTCCACCTGGCCCCAAGGCTAGCTCTGCAACGCTCAAGACCATGATATTGGTGACGCACTAGTCAAGAACTGGATCTAGGATTTTCGAGGAAACATGATTATGAGTATGGCAAAGATTCAAGCGCGTGGTTTCACCCTGGTTGAGCTGATGATCGCCGTCGCGATAGTTGCTATCCTGGCCGGCATTGCATACCCCAGCTATGTGAATCAGCTACAAAGCAGTCGTCGCGCCGAAGGGCAGGCCTTGGTAATGGAGATCATGGCTGCGCAGGAACGATATTACAGTTCGAACAACACCTACACCTCTGACCTTGCACAGCTCGGCTATACCTTGGTCAGTGGAAACCTTGATCCCGACGGAGGCTGGTACCGGATCACCGCGGCGGCCTGCGGCACGGCTGCGCTCAACGCTTGCGTGAATCTCTCCGCCACTGGGCAGGGAGCACAAGTTGACGACGGAACCTTGACCTTGAACTCGCGCGGAGAAAAAACGGGGCATTGGTAGATTCCCGGATCATGCCTAATGCACCCCGCGCGCGAGTTTCCCTAGATCAATCTTCTCAATCTTCCCAGCCAGCGGCGTAGCTCTTCAGAACGGTTTGCAGTACGTCCGCTGCATCGTTAGCAACAGCTTTCCAACCTTGCTCTCATCCGCTAGTCGGACTGCTGCAGCGTGGACGCAATTTACTGAGCAGGTCGGATTTACCGACCAATGGCTGTCTGGCCGACGTGGCGGGCGGCATGTTTTCGGCGACGAAGCGGACATTTACAGCACCAGAGGTGGGTGCGTTCAACTAATTCGCGAGCGATTCGCTAAACAAATGGGGAGGTTCTCGATATGATCCATATCTGCAACTGCACCGCTCGATCACGAGTTCACGCTAGGCGATGATGCGACGTATACTCACCTGTGGTCGGCGTAACAAAACGGAGAGGGATGCCTATCAGTAGAAATAGATCCAGCTTTGATAGAATCGGGCACGCGTCATTGAAATAGCAATATGAATGCATTGTCGGCAACGAGTTTGCCCGCCTTCTTGAAGCTCGTGGCTGGAAGTTACGCCGAGTCGCCGGTTGCCCGTTCACTGTTTACGCTTGGTGACGCTCGCGAAAACCTTTTCTGTCGCGCAATGGCGGATGAACACGGCCACAAGCATGTTCACCGCATACCGGGCGAATTCCACTCCGGGCTGTTTTCCAGGCTGTCGGTAAGTCAGGTCGCGAAACGCCTGGGATGTTAGCCACCACGACCGCACTGGTTTAATATGCCCACGTGGAGAGTCGACCCGCACTCGTATATGTCTGAGTTGGATGGTCTTAAAGAGGAGCTCGCCTATCTTAAGCTCTGGCTCTCGGCATCATGATCGTTACAACAATTAGCTTGGTCGGATGGCTACTCAGCAATTTCGGATCCGCGCATTGGCTGATTTTCGTTAGCGGCATCGTTGTCTTGCTGTCACTCGGCGTAGGGTGTTTAGCTCTCCATCGCCGCATAGAGGGCCGCATTCAAGAGGTCCGGAGGCTCAAGTAATGGAAATTTTAATGTCTATTGTTCTGATCGCCGCCGGCGGTCTTTTCACGTATCTCGCGCTTGACGCGGTTCGTCGCGCGAAGTAAGCACATCATTCCGCGTGCTCGTACTGCGCGCGTCCAGTTGTTTGCATCGCGTTGATCGAACGCGGTATCCGCTATCGCGCATCGTCCAATCTTATCGTTCGGATGGTTCGTTTCGGTTCACCAGAATTTGTATCGACCGCGATCACTTTGATCTTCCATACGATCGATCAGCGCGTCCCTGTCGGTGAGATCGATATCCGGCTGGGCGCACCCTCGAACCGTCGCCCACTGACACTTGAAGGTTTCCGTGCGGCACCCTTCATTTAGAAGCAAATTGTCGCAAACCGCATCCTCGATAATCTGCGTAACAGTAACGCGCGTCCAGGCTGCGCGCCGCTTGAGCCCGTGCGTGAGTTCTTCGTCCAGATTGCGCGTGATTTTCATATTGATGAGCATATATGGATAAGCATAAATCTGTAAAACTGCTTGCTCAGTGTACTTAGGACGCGAACCACGCGCGCGCGTTGCCGATTGAAACGATAACTTGAGGAATAGCACATGACTGATCGTGAGCGTCGCACGACTCTCAAACTCATGACCTTCAACATTCTGCGCGACGGCATTGGCGAGGGCGGTAATCGGCGTGAGCGCATCGCCGCGCTCATCGCCAGACACAATCCAGATGTTCTGTGCATGCAGGAAGGCGGGGACGATGCTTGCTGGGGGGGTATGGCGGATGAACAGGGGTTCAAGCATGTGCAGAACATTCCCGGCGAGTTTCAGCCCGCGCTCTTTTCAAAGCTGCCGGTCAAACAGACCGCCACGCACAGCGGCGTAAAGTATGTTTATTTTCAGGTCGATCTGGGCCGCTTCACCCTGGGCATTTACAGCATCCATCTCATGCACTGGCCGCCGGCCGAGGGCGAGAGGATCGCGGCGTTGCGTAAATTGCTGGCTTTAATGCAGGTACAAGGCGATGCGTTCATTTGCATCGCCGGCGATTTCAACTCGCGTGCGCGCGGCGAGCAAGGTCTGGATTTCGGCGTGCAGCGCATCGCCGCATTCAACAAATGCGTTATCGGTCCAGAAGACTGGACCCGAGCTACTGACCTTATGGTAATGGCGGGTTTTATCGACTGTTACCAACGCAAGAACCAGGCGCCCGGCTACAGTCTGCATCCGTTGACCGACGGTGCTTCACAAAAAGGCACGCCGATTCGCAAAGACCAGCTCATCCGGATCGGCGACGGGTTGATGATGCCCCCAGTAGTTCGCATCGATTATGTCTTCGCGAACCCGGCGCTGGCGGAACGCCTCACACTCTGCGAGCTGGACGAGTCGGACGAAGCTCTGCAGGCATCCGATCATCTGCCGCTGGTTGCCACGTTCAAGCTTTGATCAACTGCTCATCTTCAGCCACGCCCCGGGCAACCACACTTGCACGCCGGGATCTAAAGCGAGAAAATGACTATGATCGTGACCATAGTTAAAAGAGCTCCGATGAAAACAATGAAGGCCTCTGAATTCAAGGCTAAGTGCCTTGCCGTGATGGATAAAATCGCCGCCGACGGCGATTGCCTGGTGATCACCAAGAATGGCAAGCCCGTGGCGGAACTGCGGCCCTTTACCGGCGAACGCGTTCAATCTCCCTTCGGCATTCACAAGGGGAAAATCGAAATCCTGGGCGACATTATGGAGCCGATCGATGTCGATGAGTGGGAAGCGCTTAAGTGATCCTGCTGGATACCCACGCCCTGATCTGGATGGATGCTGACGATCCCAAGCTGGGCGTGAAGGCGCGCCGGGTGATTCAAGCGGCGTGGAAAGATGGTGAAGTCGTGGTCAGCGTAATCACATTTTGGGAATGCGCTTTGCTGTATTCAAACAACCGAATTCGCTTGCCCGCGACGCCACAGGATTGGCGCGCCGACCTACTGGCTGCGGGTCTCCTCGAACTGCCGCTCGACGGCTCGATCGCGATATTAGCCGCGCAGCTTCAGGGCCTGCATAAAGATCCAGCCGACCGCTTCATTGCCGCCACTGCCATGAGATTTGAAGCAACTCTGGTGACAGCCGATGCGCGACTTCTGCGATGGCGGCAAGTCCCAAAGTCGCAAGACGCAGCCCAATAGTCCCACATAATCAGCCTTTGCATCGAACGTCAGCGCGCCGCTTTACCGCAACTGTAATACGCCATGTTGTGCTCCAGGCGGGCGTCGATGCCGTTACTGCGCAAATAATGCTCCTGCGTCCAGAACGCGACGCGCTCGCGCAGCAACGTGGCGTCGCAGCTCCGATCGCTGGATTCGCCGGCCACGTCCTGAAGGAAATGGACGAGTTCGTGCACGATTACCGAGCGCGTGCGAATGTCGGACAGCCTGCGTCCTTTTTGGATGAGCAATCGGTCCCGATCGTAAATGTAAAGCCCGACGGTGGGACATTGACGGCCGGGACAAACGTAGCGGCGGATCTCGACCGCCGGCGCCAGACTGATCTGCGGACAGTGGTCCGGCGGCGTGTACTCCGCGTATTGCGCGGCCACTAGCAGCAATTCCAGGCATAGCTCTTTCACTGGCACGGGCTCCAAAACGGGCGATTAATTCAAGCATCGGGATTGTCCGTTATGCGCGACGATTTACTTTAAGAAGCCTCTGATCAAACGCTGTCACGCTGTCATCTCCAGCGGAGATATCTTGTAACTGACTGATTTAGACGCGTCTTCGCGGCGCAAGATTTCTCGCGGAGTTTATCCTGAACGCCAGCGAAGGGCTTCGAAATGCAGTTGTTCAGTGCTTTCTTAATGGGAAAGATTGGCAAAAACGCCGGCAATGCGCGACTGAATCGCTTCGGCGGCGGCTTTCGGGTCATCGGCATTGCGGATCGGGCGTCCGACGACAATGTAATCGGCGCCATTCAGAAACGCGTCCTCCACATCGACCACCCGTTTCTGATCGTCCGCATTGGTCACCGGCCGGATGCCTGGCGTGATCACGAGCAGCCGGTCACCAAGCTTTTCTCTCAATGCGCGCGCTTCAAGACCAGAGGATACGACGCCGTCGCAGCCGATCTCCAGCGCGCGGCGGGCTCTCGACAGCACCAGCGCGTTCACGTCGCATCGGAACCCGAGGTCGTCCAGATCGGCCTGGTCGAGGCTGGTCAACGCCGTAACCGCGAGGATTCGCGTGTTGCCCTTCTCCGCGGCCGCCGCCTTCAGCATCGCGTCGTTACCGTGCACGGTTGCGAAATACGCGCCGCGGTTCCTCAATCGCCGGACCGCGGCGCCCACCGTCTGAGGCACATCGAAAAACTTGAGATCCACGAACACCTTCTTGTCTTGCGTGGCGAGCCAGTCGATGAGATCGAAATAACCATCGGCCATGAACAGCTCCAGGCCGACCTTGTAGAAGCGCACGGTGTCGCCGAGGCTTTCAACCGTATTTCTCGCGAACTGCGCGCTTGCAACGTCAAGCGCGTGAATGAGGCGTTCCCGGACCGGAATATTTTTCCGCGAGAGGTAATGCAATTTTTTGTTAATGGATTCGTTCATGTTTGCTGCATGCAGGTCATCGAACAATCAGGGCGCGGTGTATCCATGCACCCGGCGGCGGCATCGCAGGCCGGACCGCGAAATCCTAAGGCGCAGGATTCGAGTGTACCGCATTCGACAATGCGGCTGGCGAGCATGAAATCGCGCACGCTCTGGACTAAACTCCATCAACCTTAACGCTTACGGAAAATCATATGAGTCTCCAATCCGCGCTTGCGCAGCCTGTGGCAAAACCGTCACGCATAAATCGTGGGGGGCGCATTCCGGATGCCGACGATCCTGCTGGCCGCGATTCTGGCGGCGGTTGCCGGCTGCTCGACGTATGGCGACAGAGTCGCGCCCGTGCCGCTACCCGAAGCGCAGCCAGGGCACGTGGATGTCGATGGCGTCAAGCTACTTGCCCAGGCATATGTCGAGCCCGCGACTGCAAAGTCGGCGCTCGGCTTCGACGCGCGATCCGCGGGTCTGTTGCCGGTGCGCTTCGTGATCGACAACCAGGCGGGCAAGCGGGTTGCCGTGTCTCCAGGGCAGACGTTTCTCATCGACGCCCAGGGTCAGGCGTGGCCGTTGCTGACTGCCGATCAGGCATACGAAAGGGTGAAAGGTGAGGTCGATGTTGGCGAAACGGTCGCCGGCGCGGCGAAGCCCGCGGGGCTGCTGGGCGCCGCGTGGGCGCTGGTCGGGGCTGCTGTGGGAGTGGTCACCGGCGAGAACGTGGGCACCGCTGCCGCGGCAGGTGCAGCCGCCGGCGTGGCGCTGGGCGGCGTGGGCGGCGGCGCCTACGCCAATCGCGAAGTCGGCCGCAAGATCAGTGACGATCTGGCGCGCGAATCGCTACGTAACCGGCGCGTGCAGCCGGGCGAACTGGCGTACGGTTATCTATTCTTTCCGGGCAAGAACGAGGCGAGTTCCGCCACGCAACTGCGTCTGGGCCTGCGGATCGGCGATGAGAAACGCATCGTAAAATTGCCGCTTCAGTGATAGTCAATTGCAGCGCACTGCTTAGCGCCTGCCCCAAAACGTCTCCTGTCATTCTGAGCGGAGCGAAGAATCTTCATAAGTAGCCTCTCGGAGATACGAGATTCTTCGGTCGCAATGCGCCTTCAGAATGACAGTAGCCAGTTTAGACTGGCTTCTTGATGCGCAGCGGTTTGGCATCGCACGACGCTGGGGAACGCGACTCGTATTCACCATCCAGCGCTCCGCCGTGACCTGTCGATCCCGTGTCGAGATCATATTCCGCGCCGTTCGCGACGTAGCCGCCGCGCACCGGGTCAGCGGCCAGCAATAGCGGCGTGTCGAGATCATTCCAGGCGAATCCTCCCAGGCCCGCCGCGAAGTGGGCAGCGAACCCCATCGCCAAACGGGTTTCCACCATGCCGCCCATCATGAGATCAATTCCGGCGGCCTTTGCTATCGCGACGATCGCCATGCTTTCCACGACGCCGCATTTCGCGAGCTTGATATTGATGACTTGCGCCAGACTGTCGCGCGCGATGCGCAACGTATCTCGTGCACTACGGCAAGACTCATCAGCCGCGATCGGCACGCCGGCCTCGCGCGCCAGCCGGCCCATACCCTCCCAATCCTCGCGGGCTACCGGTTGCTCCAGTAAGTCCGGCTCGATGTTATGCGCGCGCAGCACTTTCAGAAGCTCAAGCGCCTGCTCAGGTGTATAGCCTTCGTTGGCATCCAGGATCAGCCGGCAGAGCGCATGGCCGCGCCGTATGGCACGCACACGCTCGACGTCTTCGGATGGATTAAGCCCCACTTTAGTTTTGAGTGTGGTAAAGCCCCGGTGCTGATACTGCGCCGCCAGCCGCTGCGCCTCGTCCGCGGCGCAGATCGGTATAGTGATATCGGTGGTGAGACGACTTTGGCAGCCACCGAAGAAACAAAACAGCGGCACGTCCCAGTATCGACACAGCGCGTCGATCAGCGCCATCTCCAGACCTGCGCGCACTGAGGCATATTCGGGCAACTCGTCGGCCAAATCCCGCGCGATCCGGCGCCATTCGCCGGCATCGCGCCCGATCAGCTTGCGCGCTTGTTCGCTTAGTAATCGAAACGCGGTCGCCTGATCCTCGGTCGTGACCTGCGGCAGGGTCGGCGTCTCCCCCCAACCGGTGCTGCCGTCGTCGAGCTCCAAGCGGATAGCGACGTTGGCGATGTGATCCAGACGCGACACCGCGATCGTAAACGGCGCCAGTAATGGAACGTTCAGCAGCCGTATTTCAACCCGCGCGATTGACGGCAAGTCTTATTCCTCAGCGCTGTGTCTTAAGGGATCGGTAACTTTCTGCTGAACGCGGCGATGCCGACAGAATTATTGGCAGTGGAAGTGCGTGCAATCCAGCATCGTGTTTCGTACGCCGTAACATTTTCGCCGCAAGGCCAGTGTCTTTGGATATTTAGAAGCGCTTGCGACACGGAACAGTGGCGCGCACTGCTGCATCGCAACTGCTCGTCGCCCAAAATACGCCACTCATGCGGAAGTCGATGGATCACTGGAGCGACACTCTAGTAAATTCTCACCCGATCGCCGCAAGCCTCCGAGCGGTGGTCGGACATGTAAACTCCGTTTGAAGCCCCGCTCTTTTCGCGGGGCTTTTTTATTGCCCGCGTCTTATGGAAAGCTCAATCCGCGATTCATTCTTCAACCACGCCAGCAATTCCAGGTTTGCGAGACAAGGTTGTTATTGTGACTGAAATGCCGCCGCTAGGGGCGCTCTAAATCCGTCCCATTCTGAATTCTGCCGGACGCCGCAAATACTCGGCACGTTCATGGTGCCGGCGAGAGGAATCGAACTTTCGACCTTTCTGCCGACGGCAAGGGCGGCGTTTATGTGTATCGGTCGCAAGACTCGTCTGAAAGCTGGCAGGCGAAAAGCTGAACGTGAGCGGCAACATGCCGACGCCTGCAACCAGGCAAGCGATATATGGGAGCGCGCTAGGCCAGCGAGCGGCGACCATCGGTATTTACGGGACAAAGGCGTTAATTGCTATGGCATCCGCAGCGCCGCCGATCGGCTGGTGAACCCCGATGGGGGATACGGAGGGGACGCTTCACTCCTGGGCAGGACCCGCTGGCGAGAAGTCGAAGGCATGGTGTTTGTTTGGTGAGATTAAGCAGAAGTACTACCTGACACCACGTCAGCAACCCACACCGACCAGATTAAGCGGAACGGGAAGTTAAGGACCTTGGGCCGGGACAGACGCATCCCAGGGCGAACGTTGCGCAGCATGCTACCTGGACAGCTCACCATCGCCGATTAGCTGAAAGCAACGGGCGATGGGACAGGCGCGGTGAAGCGGAACTCCGCGTGATTCAGCCAGCGAGCGGACCCCGCCGGGCTTCTCCTCTCTGCGGGGTTTTCAGTTTCAGGCCGCGAGGCATTCAACGAACTTCAGACTCAAGACCCGC
>JACCYU010000108.1 GCA_013696315.1 Gammaproteobacteria bacterium
ACACCGTATAACGAGTCGACTTACCTCAATGCCCTGAAGCCACGTGGCTCACCGCTGCTGCAATATATCGCCACAACAACACAACGATGAAAAGAACTTGACAGTCAACCTCAGGGCGTATGTTGGGTGTCATTACGGTGCTGGAACCTCCAGGTCTTTGCAGATGCGCCGGGCAAGATGCTCATTGATGTTGCGGTGACGAGGCACCGTAGTTGACTTGCCAGCTGTGCGGTTCACGAAAACAGAGTGCCGACGGCCCTCCCGGAAGAACTCACACCCGTGACGCTCCAAATGCCTCACCAGGTCACGACGCTTCATTCGGCGGCTGCGATGAGCCGCTCTTTAAGTACCTGACGACCCTGAATGGATTCCTCTGCAAGAGCGCGATTCGCTTCCAGAACCAGTGCGATGGCCTCTTGGAGATTCTCGCGTGCCTCCTCTAATGTAGCTCCCTGTGTATTCGCCCCAGGAACCTCTTCGACGAAGGCAATGTAGCCCTCTGGAACCTTCTCAAACACCGCCGTGAATTCCATAACATCAGCCTCCAACTGTGCAAACGTAATTGATTATATCGGCAGCACTGTCCTATGACACCCAACGAGCCTGTAGAAAAATACGTTCGGATGCCGCCATGGGGAGCGCTCGGGATTGTTTGAGAGCGACTCGATGGATTTGTGTCAGTGTGCGAGTCATTTGCAAATGCCACCGGCAGGTGCCTGGAGGATCGGCCTGCGAGCGTTAGGTGGCCGCGCCTTCCCGTTCATATCGCCATCGCCCCGCTGGTGTGCACTTTGCCAAGGTTATGCGCCAGCGAGTACCGCATCCACTGGGCGTTGACCTTGGTGTTGCCGCGCAGGGTGAAGTGATCGCGTCGGTGGTTTCGGTGGTTGCCGAAGACAGGCTCGACGGTGGCCATTCGCCAGTCGTATAGGCGCCGGCCGGCGAGACTATCGCGCTTGCGCTTCATCTTCTCAATAAGGCTGGCGCTTTTATCGGCCTTGGCGAGGAAGATGGCGACTTGACGGGCCTGTTTTGGCGGGGTTTTTGAAGCAGCGAGCGCGCTGGTCGCAGGGCTGACAGATGGCTTGGCTGCCCCGGAAGCGATGCACGTTGTAGCCTTTGATCTGGGTGTTGCGGCCATTGCTGTGGAGCTTGTGCCCGGCGGGACAATGACAAGTCTTTGGATCGGGATCGTAGCTGAAGTCTTTACGGGTGGATTGGTCGCTGCGGCCCTCAACACGCTCACGCGCTCTACGGTGCCGGTTCTTATGATGGTCGCGCTCGGCACAGCGCGGCTCGCGACTGCGGCGGTCGCGCTCGGCAACAAAAGCATTGATGGCTTGGTCGTGCAGGTGTTGCAGGGTGGCCTGGCTGTGAAAGCCGCTGTCAGCGGTAAACGCGATCTGACCGAGGTCCGGGCCTAACGGCGGGGCCTGTCCCAAGCTATTGAACTGCGCTCGTGCGCCCTCGAGCATGGCCATGAGCAGATTATTTTCGGGCCCCTGGCCATAGGCTTGGGCGTGCACGATGAGCTGGTATTTTGCGTCCACCGCGGCGACGCCATGGTAGCCCTGCATCACGCCGTGACGGGTCTTCATCTTGGCGCTGTCATTATCCGTGACATTGCTCTTGACCGGCTTGCCACAGGCGCCCAGGCGCTCCTCGTTGTTATCCAGCCAGCCGTTAAGCTTGGCGCTTCGCTTTTCCAGCGTGGCAATGTATTGGGCGTCGCGCGGAGAGAAGCTCGTGGCGGGGCCTGCAGCCGGATCAGAGGGGCCGTCCTGCTTGGGCCGATCTTCGGTGGCATCGCGTGTTTGATGCGCATTGAGCATGCGCTGCACGGCCGGCTGCATCTTGGCATGTTTTGTCTGTAACTCGGCCTGCGTGCCGCGCCACTGTTTGGACGCATTGGCCGGTCGCTTGCAGCCGTCGATGGCGAACATCTCCCGGCCGATTAGATCCCGCTCATCGCACAACAACAG
Source organism: Gammaproteobacteria bacterium (assembly GCA_013696315.1). Lineage (NCBI taxonomy): Bacteria > Pseudomonadati > Pseudomonadota > Gammaproteobacteria > Gammaproteobacteria bacterium. The sequence goes on from JACCYU010000108.1 coordinate 1,983, forward strand.
CACCTCACGAAAGACCGACACTCCCTGCTCGTGCCGGCCCGAGAGGAACGCCGCGATGGTGGTGAAGTGCGGCCGGGTGTCGGCCGACAGCGCCATGAAGATGATGTTCTCATCACGGGCCCGGGCGAGCTGGCGGCGGCTGATGATGCCGCGGGCATAGGCGTAGAGCACGATCTTGAGCAGGATCGCCGGATCGTAAGCACACCGGCGCCGTCATTGCGGTAGTCGGCGCGCAAGACGCTCACCTCGATATGATGATCGACAATATGGCTGAGGGTGTGCTCAAAAACTGCTTGGCAAAAGCTGCTTGCGATAAGCCACCGGAATCAATTCGGTCTGGTTGTAATCGTAGACCTTGTAGCGTGGCATCCGCCGCTCCTCAACGAGCTCGGCCGGCAAGCTGCGGCCATATCAATTTTACGCCAATTGGGGTTTTTCTACAGGCTCAACGTACGGTATCAGCACGTGTTGACAGTGTCTCGCACATGCAAGTTTTGCGGGCGTATCCGCCGGCTGCGATGGATTACGCGGAGCGCTGGCACACGAGGCACCGATTATTCGCCGGCATCGCTCGATCCTCCAGCAAACGCAGCCCAATCGTCCGCGCGAGTTCGGCCACCGCCTCGAAATCCCGGACGCCCATGTGCGGCGCCTGCGCCTTGAGCGACTGGTCGAATGTGGCGTTGCTGTCGCTGGTATATCGGCCGCCGTAGTTGAATGGTCCGTAAATCGCGAGTTTTGCGTCCGCGGACAGTACGTCCGGCAGACTTGCGAACAGGGCTTCCACTTCCGGCCAGCTCATGATGTGCAAGGTGTTGGCGGTAAACACGGCATCGAAACGCTGCGTGGGCCACGCGCCGTTCACGTCCAGCACGAGTGGCGCCGGTGTGTTCGGCGAGCCCGCGTCGGCTAGCCACAATCGAATACCCGGCAGGTTCTCCGCGTGGTCGGATGTCTGCCAGATCAGGTGGGGCAGCGCGTTCGAAAAATAAACCGCGTGCTGACCCGTGCCGCTGCCGATCTCCAGCACGGATTTACGGTCCGCGAAGTAATCGCGCAACACCGTAAGTATCGGATCGCGATTCTGGTGGCAGGCCAGTGAATAAGGTTTACTGATTGACATGGTGTCGGTCAAACGCGCTTAAGCTGCTGTCAGCTTTTCAGTCGATACCCCGTGCGGAAGATAAACCCCACGATCAAGAGACATAGCGCGAGAAACCCCAGGGTCGCGAATAGGCTCACCCCGACGCCCACGTCGGACGTTCCATAAAAGCTCCAGCGGAAGCCGCTTATCAGATACACCACCGGGTTGAACAAGGTAATCGTTCGCCACGTGTCGGGCAGCATGTCTATCGAATAGAAGGCGCCGCCCAGGAACGTCAGCGGGGTGACGACCAGCATGGGGACAAACTGTAATTGTTCGAAGCCTTTAGCCCAGATGCCGATGATGAAACCGAATAGGCTGAACGTCGTGGCGGTGAGCACCAGAAACGAGATCATCCACACCGGATGCAGAATCTGGAGAGGCACGAACAGGCTCGCGGTGGCCAGAATAATCAGCCCCAGCACCACCGATTTGGTGGCCGCCGCGCCGACGTAGGCGAGCACGATCTCGAGCGCGGATACCGGCGCGGACAGGATCTCGTAGATCGTGCCGGTGAATTTGGGAAAGTAAATGCCGAACGAGGCGTTGGCGATGCCCTCGGTGAACAGGCTGAGCATAATCAGTCCCGGCACGATAAACGCACCGTAGGTCACGCCGTCGACTTCGGTCATGCGCGAACCGATCGCGGCGCCGAACACCACGAAATAAAGTGAAGTGGTGATCACCGGCGCCACCAGACCCTGCCACAAGGTGCGCAGGAAGCGCGCGATTTCGAATTTGTAGATCGCCCACACGCCATGCCGGTTGAAGCCGGGATTTGTCGCGGTCGTATTCATTGCTGGCCTCCGAGTCGTTCGGTCACCAGGCTGACAAAGATATCCTCCAGCGAACTCTGGCGCGTGTTGAGATCCCTGAATACGATGCCGAGATCGCTCATCCGTCCGAGCAGCGTGGGAACGCCCGTGTGCTCTTCGTTGGCGTCGAAGGTATATTCCAGTTCGTACCCATCGGACTTCAAAACCAGCCTCAAATCGGCAAGCGCGGCCGGAATGACCGTCATCGGCTCCTGCAGTTGCAGAGTGAGGTGCCGCTTGCCTAGCTTCTTCATCAGCTCGATCTTCTCCTCGACCAGGATCAGTGTCCCCTTGCTGATCACGCCTATCCGGTCGGCCATTTCTTCTGCTTCCGCGATGTAGTGGGTGGTGAGGATAATGGTCACGCCCGTTTCGCGTAAGGCGCGCACCAGCGCCCACATGTCACGCCGCAGTTCCACGTCCACACCCGCGGTCGGTTCGTCCAGGAACAGAATTTGCGGCTCGTGGCTTAGCGCCTTGGCGATCATCACCCGCCGCTTCATGCCGCCGGACAAGGTCATGATCTCCGCTTTGCGCTTGTCCCACAGAGACAGATCGCGGAGCAGCTTCTCGATGAACGCCGGGTTCGGCGCGCGCCCGAACAGGCCACGGCTGAAGGTGACGGTCGCCCATACAGTCTCGAAGGCGTCGGTGGTCAGCTCCTGCGGCACCAGCCCGATTTTGGTCCGAGCGGCACGGTAATCGCGCACGATGTCGTGACCATCCGCCGTGACTGTCCCTTCAGATGGCGTCACGATCCCGCAGACGATGCTGATCAAAGTGGTCTTGCCCGCACCGTTTGGCCCCAGCAGCGCGAAGATCTCGCCTTTGCGAATGTCGAGACTGACCTCTTTAAGGGCATTAAAGCCGGACGCATAGGTCTTGGAGAGTCCGGCGATGGAAATGATTGGCTGCATGGGCGCGATTCTAGCGTATTCGCCTGACGAGACCCGCGTCGGCCGCACGGCATTGTCGCGGCCATCGGGGGAACTCGTCCTCCTGCGCTGCCCTTCACTATCGGCACGCTGATTCATAGGTTCTCGAACACTCCTCGATGGCTGGCATTGCTGTCTGTCACGTTGAAAATGTGTGGCGATGGCTGGTATCGCCATGCGTTCTTGGCGCGTTTTTCAAGCGGCTTCATGCGGCCTTCCGCCCGTACGGTCGGCGTTGCGTGCGTTACGCAGGGCCGTCGCCCACCAGTGCAACTGCGCCAGCACGGTCGCCATGGATTTGTTTGCGCGAGCAGGCTCCAGCAAACGGCCATCGGTATCGAACCGCTCCCACACATTGGCGAAGCTGACCGAATCCCTGATCGCGACGGCGTGTAACTCCGCAAACACCAGGCGCAATTGCTCGACGGCCCGCAACCCGCCGGAGATCCCGCCGTAAGATACGAAGGCGACCGGCTTGGCTTGCCACGGGTCGTAGATCGAATCGATCAGGAACTTGAGCGCCGCGGGATAGCCGTGGTTGTACTCCGGAGTGACGATCACGAAAGCGTCGGCCTGTTCCAGGCGCCGCGTCAGCGCGCTCAACGCGGCGCTTCCTCTGGACTCGTGGCGAGTCGGCACCGCCAGCGCCAGCGCCGCAGGATCGATCACCTCCAGCGAGAATGCGCTCTTGCTCGCGATCTCGCCGCCTGCCCCCGCGACCGTATCACAGAAGCGTCCCTCGCGAGTGCTGCCGTAGATTAATGCAACATTGATTTTGCCGTACATAACTGCGCTCCGATAAGAATTGTGAATCGATGCCGCGTATGTTAAGACCTCAACTTTAGTTTAGGTCAAGCGAAATTTAGCATGAGCAAACCCGGTCCGAAACAGTTCAGAATAGAACTCACCGTGGGCGAACTCGCGGCACGCAGCGGCGTAGCCGTTTCCGCGATCCACTTTTACGAATCCAAAGGACTCATCCAGAGCCGGCGCAACCAGGGCAATCAGCGCCGCTATCCGCGTGAAGTGCTGCGCCGCGTGGCCGTCATCAAGGTGGCGCAGAGAGTGGGCATTCCGCTTGCGTCGATTCGCGACGCTCTGAGTACCTTGCCGGAGGAGCGCACGCCCACGGCCGCGGACTGACGCAGGCTGTCGGCCACGTGGAAAGCGGAGCTCAACGATCGCATCAGCCGTTTGACTCAACTGCGCGACCAGCTCAACCGCTGCATCGGCTGCGGCTGCCTGTCACTGAAAGACTGCCCGTTACGTAATCCCCGCGATGAGCTTTCGGAACAAGGCCCCGGACCGAGGTTGCTCAAGCCAGGCTGACATACCTCGCGCGGGCGCGCGGCATCGTCCCCCGGGTCGCGGGGGCATATTCGGACCACGTAGCATTCGGCGACGGAACGAGATCGTCATGCACGCGTTCCGCGCGGCGTCTCCACCACAACGGAGAGTACGAGCAGGCTGAATCCGACAAGCCAGGCCGCGAACGCCGCCACGTGCCCATACTCCCATTTCTCGCGAAGCCGCGCGAAGGCTTGCGGCACGGCTTCCGGCGCCGTATGTTCTCGAATCCTGGCATTTTGAACTGCTGCTTCGCGCGCAGACCGCGACGAATGATGGCGCCAAACAACAGCTCGACGGCGGCGCGCATTAGAGCTCGAGCCCGCAGGCGAAACCGATCTGTCGAACGCGCCGGTTAAGCCTGTAATATCCGGAGAGCCACATTTTCCACAGGAGGAACCAACATGGCAGCAGTTAAATTCGTCCCCGATGGTTATCACACGGCCACGCCGTATTTGATCCTGAACGACGCGGCGGCCGAGTTTTATACCCAAGCTTCCGACGCCGCCGAATTGATGCGGCTGCCGGACCATAGCGGAAAAATCGGGCACGCCGAGATCAAAATCGGCAATTCGGTCATCATGCTGGCGGACGAGGCGCCGGACTGGGGCTGCCGCAGCCCACAGTCTCTCGGCGGCACACCGGTCAGCATCATGCTTTACGTGGAGGACGCGGACACGACGTTCAACCGGGCCGTTAAAGCGGGCGCCAAGCCGCTCCGGCCGATGGAGGATAAGTTCTACGGAGACCGGGCCGGCACCCTGGAGGATCCGTACGGTCACCAGTGGCACCTCGCCACGCACACGGAAGACTTGTCGGCCGAGGCGTTGCAGCAGCGTTTCGACGCCTTCATGAAGCAGCAACTTAACGGTTAGGCAGGCGGCCGAATCGAAACGCGGGTCCATAGTATCGGGAGTTATCCATAATGCCAACGCACGTGAAAGTGCCGTCGATCGTGAAAGCCGCGGGCAATAAGCCCAAGATCATCGAAGAATACATTGGCCGGCTCAACACGCAGACGGCTGGCGTCAGCATCGCGCGCATGAAGAGTCCGCGCGGCTGGGCAGAGCCGGGCCAGACGCCCGATTTCGATGAGTACACTATCGTGCTCGGCGGCATGTTGCGTGTGGAAACCAAGGATGAAATCATCGAAGTGGGCACCGGCGAAGCGGTCATTACGCAGGCCGGAGAATGGGTGAGATACAGTACGCCGGCGGCCGACGGCGCCGAATACCTGGCAGTGTGTCTGCCTGCGTTTTCACCGGACACGGTCCACCGGGATGACTAGCCGGCGCCGAATTGAGGTTATCGTGAAGATATTACACTTACCGGTCGTGACGATACTGCTCGTTGTGGGAACCAGCGCAGAGGCCCAGTGGAGTGATTTTGATACGAATCCGGCCTACGACACCTGCATCCTGGAACACTTGCGAGGCGCGAAACTGGACCTCGCCAGCCAGCTGATAACGAACGCATGCTATGAAAACTACGAAGACTCGAGCCTGATGTCCGATGAGGACCACGCGTACAACCAGTGCCTTCTGGATTATCTGCCCGGCGTGGAGAGCATCACCGCCGCATTACAGATCAGGCGTGTCTGCGCGCGTCGATTTTACGATTAAACATGCGGCATGCCCGCGATCATGACCCTCGCGGACGTACATCCCCGCGACATCGCGCACGCCGCAAAACCCCGCGCGTGCGCCTCGTTTCCACGCTTTTAGTGTAGCGTTTGCACACTTTGCGGGAAAGATCTCTCGCTCCGCTCGAGATGACACCATGTTGTCTACCGGAGCGTACGTATCACCATCAACCGGCGTCCAGTAAACCATCGTTTCCGCTCGAGTCTCGCGTGCGATGCAACGCCGGAACATGTCGCCGCATCACTCATGCAGAAATTCCCCATGGACACACTGCGGGCGAATTCGAGCGCCGCGTGCCCCGCGCCCCGCCCTCGCCGCATTTTTAGCCGGCGTGCGCGGCCTCGAGGATGAAACATTTCACCGGCGACCACTGTCGTTCTGCCGTGCGAACCACCGATCCGCGCTCATGAACACTCAAATTCAAACCATTCCTCGTGCGCGTAGCACGCAACTGATTCTCACGCGCGGCGACCTCGGTCTATACGCCGTTACCGTGTTCGCGTGGACCACGAGCTGGATCGCGCTCAAATTGCAGGTCGGCCCGGTACCGGTGGAAGTGTCGGTGTTCTGGCGCTTCGTGATCGCGGCAGTTTGCATGCTGGGCTGGGCGCTCGCAACGGGACGCGCGACGCGCTTTGGCTGGCGCGACCACCTGCGCTTTGCGCTGCTCGGCGCGTGCCTGTTCTCGGTCAATTACTATTGTTTTTATCACGGAGGGAAACACCTCGCCTCCGGACTACTGGCCGTTATCTTCTCGCTCGCGTCGGTATTCAATCTATTGATGGGCGCCGCACTCATCCGGGAGCGGATTGACGGGAGGCTCGCGCTGGCGGCGCTGATGGGCTGCGCGGGTATCGCGCTCATGTTCTGGCCGGAGATCGTAAAAACGGAGTTCGATCGTCACGCGCTCATCGGACTGGCCTTCGGCGTAGCCGGCACACTGTGCTTTTGCGCCGGCAACATGCTCTCCGGCTCGAATCAGCGCCGGGGCTTGAGCGTGGTTTCCGCCAACCTGTGGGGCATGATTTACGGCGCGGTGTTCATGGGCGCGATTGCGCTGCTGGGCGAGCGCGACTTCCACATCGACTGGGCGCCCGCTTACGTGCTGTCGCTGTTGTGGCTCGCGATCATCGCGTCGGTGATCGCGTTCGCGTCTTATATCACTCTGCTGGGACGCATCGGCGCCGCGCGCGCCGGCTATGCGACGGTGATGTTTCCAGTCATAGCACTTGCTATATCGACGGTCGTGGAAGGTTACGAATGGACGCTCGCGGCGCTGCTCGGTCTCATCGCCGTGCTGGCGGGCAATCTGATCGTGCTCACGGGCCGGCGCGAAGCCTCGCGGCCGTGACCCCTGGCGATGGATGGCGGTTACGCGCTCAATTCTACGATTTCCGCGCTGCAGGTGTGCCCTTCCACGTGCAGGCGCGCGAAGGTGATCGGCAAGGAGAAGCGCCGCGGGCCGATGCTGCCGGGGTTGAGATACAGAATGTCCCCGCGATATTTGATCGAAGCGTTGTGCGTATGGCCAGAGATCACGGCGCAAAAGCCGGCCGCCTCCGGGTCGAGATCGAGTTCCTGGACGTCGTGCAGGACGTAAACCAGCGCGTCGTTGACCTGCACGACTTCGGTCTCGGCGAGGTCCATTGCCCACAGGGCTCTGTCGATATTGCCGCGGATGGCGACCACGGGTGCGAGCTCGCGAAGTCGTTCCAGTACGTCCGGCGAGCCGATATCGCCCGCGTGAATAATCAAGTTCGTCTCGCGCAAGGCCGCGATCGCTTCCGGACGCATGAGACCGTGCGTGTCGGAGACAACACTTATTATCTGACCCAGTGGCTTCGCTATCGGCTCCATAATCTATTCCCCCGGTTCAAGTCTGTTCCCCGCTGATTCGCTGGTTGAGCCCGCAAGAGAATGCTGATCGACGGCGACCGGCATGCAACCTGTCTGCGCGTCGCACCCGCAAATGCGGTCACGTGTCGCATTCTCAGCATCGGCCTTCAGATTGACGACGCCGCTTCTATGACCGGCGCTGCCTTGGCGGTGTCGCTCGCCGGGGCCGGCGGGTTAATCAGCGACATGGTCGGCGTGGCCATGGGAATGCCTTCCGCGTCGAACCGTTTTTTGAGACGCAGATTGAACGCGCGACCCACGCTCCACTGCCGCAACGGGCGCGTTTTGATGACGCCGATGACGACCACGCCTTCGGGCGCAAACTGATCCACGCCCCAGATATCGAGCGGCGTGAGAATATCCCACGCATAGGTAGCGTCGGCCTGCAGCTCCTGCCCGACCTCGCGCATGATGTCCATGACGTGATCGAGATCCGTGCCATAACCCACGGTCACTTTTACGGTGTAAACGCCATAGTCGCGCGAGCGGTTCTTGAGTGCCGTGATCTGGCTGAACGGCACTGAATGCAGCGCGCCGTCGGCGTCCCGGACCTTGACCGTGCGCAAAGTCATTGCCTCGACCACACCCGCGCGCCCGCCAGTGTCGATCGTGTCGCCCACCGCGATGCTGCCCTCGAATAATATGAACAGACCGGTGATCAGGTCCTGCACCAGTTGCTGCGAGCCGAAACCGATGGCGAGACCGACGATACCGGCGCCGGCGAGCAACGGGGCGACGTTGATGCCGAGGTTGGCGAGCACCGCAACCACAATCACCGCGCACAGGACGACGAACACGAGGTTGCGTATCAACGGTAACAAGGTCTTGGTGCGGCTGCTCTGCGCGCGCTCGCGCCCGTGGCGGTCGACGGTTGACAAGGCGTTTTCAATGAAGCTGTCCAGCGCGATCCACAACATCCAGCCGAACGTAAGGGCCGCAAGAATCGACAGTACCGGCCGCAGGATCGACCAGCCGGTTCTCGAATCCAGCGACGCCTCGACATCCAGGCCCCAGATTTTGAAGCCGATCAGACCGATAAGTACGACGATGAAGACCTGCGCGAACACGCGAACGATCTGCAGATACCGCGCCCTGACGCGGCGAATGACGTTATCAGCAAAGCGCTTCTGTTTCTTCACGCGATACGCGAGCGACGCGTCTATCGACAGCGCGACCATCAGCCCGACAACAATCGCGACCAGCGAAAGAATCGAAGACAGCACGAAATCGACGTCACCGCCCAACAGCCGTGCCAGCATGTGCGCCAGCACGAACACTATGCCCACGATGTGCCAGTGCTTCGCCAGGATGCTGTACCCGCGCCACAGGGGGCTGACCTGCTTGGGCGCGGTGGACGGCTTGTGCCTTCTGATCATCAGCGAGCGCACCAGCAGGCGGTATCTGAAGATGAATACCAGGGTCGCGCAGCCGATGCCGAGGTCCAGCACGATCGCGGCGAGGTCGGCGACACTGGCGCTTAGCACATCCCAGATATACGAGCTGCGCAGGATCGCGCTGGCGGCAGCGGCGGCGGCGAGCCCGGCAAGCCACGGCACGATGCGTCGCTGCGCATAGACGGACCGCCGCCAGCCTCTGCTGGGCCCGAGCAGCGCCAACAGCCCGCGGGTGAGCTGCCAGACGGCGCCCGCCACCAGCACGGGAATCGCGAACGAGTAGAAGAGACGCGCCCATTCGTCGTCCATGCCCAGCACGAACGGCCAACCACCGATGATCGCCGCGCCGCACGCGAGCGGCAAACATCCCCACATTGCGCGCGACAGCACCGCGCGTATGATTTCGCCGTTTTCAGCTTTGGCACGCACGGCTTCCGCCAGTTTCGACTTGCCGCGACGCACGATGGGGCTCGCGTTGAGGCCGAACGCGAGCACCAGCGCCAGTAACCAGCCCGGCGCCGACTGGAGGGTAAAACTCTGAATTACCCCCTGGCGCAGGGCGGCCTCCAGCTGATCCTGCATCTCGCTGGCGGCTTCATCCACCTTTCGATCCAGCGGTGCGGCCAGCGCCTCGGGCGCTTTCTCACCGGCGGTCTTGACCGCATGCGTCACGGCGCCGAGCAGCCCGTCTTCCGCCTTGCCTTTGCCGGACGTCTTCTTGCCATTGTCGGACGCCGCGTTGCCCTTGCCGGCATCGTCCGTCGTGGCCGCGCCGCTGCGCAATCGTTCGATGTCGTTGACCAGTTCCGTGCGCGCCCGTTTATCTTTCAGCAAGGTCAGCACGCGATCCAGCGCGCGCAGGTCGGCTTGTCGATCGTGCGGGCTCTTGTCCGTCGCGTCCGGCGCTGATCGTTTGTCTTGCGGTGTGGACTGCGCGGCGGCAACGGCCCCCGGCACCGCGGTTTGCGCAACCGCGCCGGTGGCGAGCGCCGAAATCAATAGCCCGGTCAGTAGTGAGACGACAATGGGAAATCGCGGACGTCCGACGAGGCGCCCACGCGATAGCATGGGCGCGTTAAATCCATTCATAAACTGCCTCCTGTCGTACTGTGTGATTCTGCCTGGCGCTATTCTCGCAATCATGAACCGCTATTGGAACCGCCCGGTCGCCAGCGAGTTCGACTTGATCGTGCGGGCGCATTGATCTCCCGTATTTCAGGCGCCGCCACGCGGCACTGGTTGAGCTTAAATGCTTGACCTTCCCGCAAATCTTTGACATCCATCTTGTGGCTTGACTGAAACTGCAATCAAAAAAGCTCGGCAGCCTATCTGGAATACATTGTTGGTACCCGGTTCCGATTCTCGACACCTGCTTGCCCGGAGCGGAGTTTTATCCGTCATCGTTGGCCTTCGGACTTGCAACATTGCGCAGGAGGTGCTCGAGCGTCGGGGTGGATGACTATCTCGAACCGGTGATAGCGGACACGTAATCGCAACGCGCTGATGGAAAAGGGTGCTTCGATAAAGCGTAGATGGAGCTGGCGACAGGAGTCGAACCCGCGACCTGCTGATTACAAATCAGCTGCTCTACCAACTGAGCTACGCCAGCTTTGCTTGCATATCGTACAAGCCATCCCTGGCGCGACGCGCCATGGTACTTAATACCGGCCAAGGCTTCCGTGCCTTGGCGTTCGCCGGGAAATCGATTCACTGGATCGATTCTCTCGCGCGGCTCATTAACGGGCCAGGTCCGCGTCGGTATTGTGCAGGTGGGCATGGCGGCGTTCAAGATTCTCGCTCGCGCGACGACGCTTGCATGGCCGAGTCGTCGGCGATGATCGCAAGCCCCTGGAGCACGAGTTTCGGTTCGAACTCGTAGCGGGCGGCCAGGTAACCCAACATATGCATCCCGGCACCACCGGTCATGATGGTGTGAACGGGGACGTTTCCGTGCAACCTGATGATATGCGCGCCCATATCCGCCACGATGCGATCGATGCTTGCGGTGAGCGCTAGTCGCGCGCCCGCTTTTACGCCCTGCGCGGTTGATCGGCCGAACAGCGCCTGGTCATCGCTGTCGCCATTGGAATCGAAGGAAATACGCGCGGTGTGTTCGATCAGGCTACGGCGCATCAGCTCCACGCCGGGCAGGATCAGCCCGCCGAGATGCTGGCCTTGCGCATCCAGTGCGTCGATGGTCACCGCGGTCCCGCAATCGACCACAATGCACGGCTCGTGATAGCGTCGACGCACCGCGACCAGCGCGCAGAAGCGGTCCGCACCGAAGGTTTTCGGGTTGTCGTACGCGAGCCTGATGCCATAGCTAGAACGCTCTGAAATGACGAACTCGGGTTGATGGCGGTAGCGCGCAGCCACGAGCCGCGTAAATTCGTACCGGAAAGAATCGCCCAGCACGCTGGCGATTACGGTCCGGCGCGGCGCGTGCGCGGTATTCAATGCTGTCTGCACGGCTTGCGCCCGGTCTGGCGATGCATATGCGCTCGCGTAAACTTCGCCGAGTTCTCCGCCACAAAGTTCGCACCATTTGAAGCGGCTGTTGCCGGCGTCGACAAGCACAGTCATGCGCCAGACCTCAAACTGACTTCGCCGCAGGTGAAGGCGCGAACGGTATCGCCGCAACTCATCAGCAACCGGCCGGCCGCATCGATGCCCATCGCCACACCTCGCTCGCAGCCCTGTGGTGTATGCAACTCCACCGGTTGACCGAGGTTGCAGTCATAAATGCGCCATTTCCGCTCAAGATCTTCCGCGCGATCTTCCTCAAGTAGTCCCAATTCAGCGATCGCCGCCTCCAGCAGTCGTGCGGCGACGGTGTTTCGAGAAGGCGCGGCGCCGTTCATGACGATAGAGAGATCCGTCCACGGCTGATCGATCTTCGGCGCGTGACGATCCGGCATTCGAATGTTGAGACCAATGCCGATAACGAAATAGGGCTCACCGCCCGCATCGCCCGCCCGTTCCACCAGAACGCCACCGAGTTTTTTTTGCCGCCAGAGCACGTCGTTCGGCCATTTGAGCGCGATTTCTGTGGCGCCCAACGAGGTTAACGCTTCGGCCAACGCAACGCCGATGCCTGTCGTCAGGCGGCCCGGCTTGATAATCGATCGTTCGAACCGCGATAACAATGACATGTATATATTAGCCGCGAATGGCGACACCCAAGTTCGCCCGCGACGGCCGCGACCTTCGGTCTGCCGCTCTGCCAGACACACTTGGCCCGCGGCCGCGCCGGCGGCGCCCGCTCGCATCAGGTATGCGCTGGTTGAATCCACTTCAGGCAGTATTTCGATTGCATTGATCACAGCGCGCGTACGTTCGTGGATGGCTTGAAAGATCGCTTTTGCGTCTAGGAGATCGAGCCGGCGCGTCAGACGATAACAACCTTCTCCGCGCGTATCTATTATCTCGATATCCATCGACCGCAGGCGCTCAATGCCGTGGATTATGCTGCTGCGTGGCACGCCTAAGCGCGTGGCGAGACCGTCGGGCGCGTGAGGCTTCCCGTCGTTCAGCGCGCGGACAAGGGAGTGCGCGTCAATCATTATTCGATAAACGGTCGAAGACAGGCGGCGAGGGCGGACTCAATGACGCGGCACCGCCATCTAGAATGTAGACCCGATCGTACGACAACGAGCAAGCCCATGAAGTCACTGATAAACCTGCTGCGCGCGATGCTGGCGCCCGCGTTAGGCGTCGCATGGCTGTTGATAGGGCAAGTCGTCAGCGCCGACTATTACATTTACAAGGAAAACGACGGCACGCGCTGGTACACGAATCTCCGCATGCCCAATGACTCCTATACTCTGATCGCCACGGTAGGCCGGCCCACGGCGGCGACGTCCTGCTCGGGCGTCACGCACACCATCATGCAGCAGCGCGCCTCCTTGCATGCTTCCGTAATCGAGCAATATGCACAAATCTATGACGTCGATGCGCGCATGATCAAGGCCATCATCAGCGTTGAATCGTGCTTTGATCGACATGCCGTGTCGCGCGTAGGGGCCAAGGGTCTGATGCAGCTCATGCCAGCAACGGCGCAGTCGCTCGGGGTATACGATGTGTTCGACGCTAATGACAATATGCGTGGCGGCATTCGTTACTTCAGCGATATGTTATCGCGCTTTGACAAAAACACTGAGTTCGCGCTCGCCGCCTACAATGCGGGTCCCGGCGCGGTCGAGAAATATCACGGCATACCGCCCTACGAGGAGACGCAGAAATACGTAAAGCGAGTGCTTGAGTATTACGACCGTTATGCGGAATCGGGCCAGTGAACAGCTATTTAGCAACGCAGGTCGCCAGTCAATAGCGGATCAGCGACTCAACCGGCTGCGCATCCAGTCGCTCGCGGCCATGGAGAAAACCAAGCTCGATCACGAACGCGCAGCACGCGATTTTTCCACCTTGCAGTTGGATAAGATCGGCGGCCGCAGCCGCGGTGCCACCGGTCGCAATAAGGTCGTCGATCAACGCATACGTCCGACCCGGTGTGATTGCATCGGCGTGCACCTCGACGCGATCGGTGCCATATTCCAGCTGATACGTTATGCCAACCGATTTACCGGGAAGCTTGCCCTGCTTGCGTATCAGCTGCAATGGCAAGCCGGTCTGTAAGGCGAGCGCGGAGCCGAAGATAAAGCCGCGCGACTCGACCGCGACAATGGCGTGCGGGCGGTATGGCGCGATACGCTCGGCGAGCAGATGTATGCTGTCCGCAAAACCTTCGGTATCGCCCAGTAGCGGTGTGATGTCGCGAAACAGCACACCCGGGCGCGGAAAGTCAGGAATGTCGCGTATCAGGGACTTGATTCGGTCCAGTTTGGCTTGTGTCATGGTTGCGATCAATTAAGTATGACAAAAAAAGCCCCGATGATTGAACCATCGGGGCTTTGCATTAAATGCCTGGCGGTGACCTACTCTCACATGGGGAAGCCCCACACTATCATCGGCGCTGAACACTTTCACTTCCGAGTTCGGGATGGAATCGGGTGGTTCTTGTTCGCTATGGCCGCCAGACAACCTGGATGGACTCCATTCAGATGGAGTACCAAAACTGGAAAACATTAGGCGAAGTATGTCGTTATCAACCCAAAATGCTTGGGTGTTATATGGTCAAGCCTCACGGTCGATTAGTACTGGTTAGCTGCGTACATTACTGCACTTCCACATCCAGCCTATCAACGTCGTAGTCTTCGACGGACCTTTAGGGACCTCGAGGGTCCAGGGAGAACTCATCTTGGGGAGGGCTTCCCGCT
>JACCYU010000109.1 GCA_013696315.1 Gammaproteobacteria bacterium
AAGCCGCGCAGGTGTTTTGCGCGAACGAAGCACTTTTTCGTATAGCGGCGTCCGCAAAGACGTGAATAACGGGCGCAAGCCTCAGCAGAAAGGTCAATGTATCTTCGCGGACGCCGCCAAAAACCGGCACATCCTGCAACAGCTTAAGCCCCCGCAGCCGGCCCATGCTCACTCCAGGTAAACCGGTGGCTATGCTTTCATCTGCGTTACACTACCAGACGCGCGCCCGCTTATACCCGCTGCCCGCCCTTCCAGGCCAGTAGGTTCATAAACTCCCGCCGCGTCTTCGGGCCATAGGTGCGAAAGTGCGGGTCAGGTGTTTGCCGATAAGTCAGCCGCTCGCCGGCGATGCGATCCCGGCCCGCGCGTTGTTTCATTTGATCTATGCTGATGTGATATGGCTTAATCGCGTTGAGCCCGAATACCTTGGCGCGCAGTTCCGGCGTAATTTCGGGATAACCATGCGCCTCGCGTAATTCTTCTGAGATCTGAAACGTCCGGAACGCCTGGATCTGATCCTGCGGCGACCCGTACCAGATGGAATCCGTGCCCCACAGCACGTTGTCCTCGCCCAGATACTTGAACAGTTTACCTAAGCTATGCGCGGCGCTGCCGGGGTCGCGCATCAGATAACGCCAGGTCGAGCCCAGCTCCGCGTAGACATTGCCGATTCCCGCGACGTCGTTCTCGATCACCGTCTTGATCAGCGAATCGATGCCTTCGTTGCGGGCAGGGTTGTAAGGCCCCTCCGATTGACCGGGCACAAAGCCGGAGTGATAGATGAGAAAGTTTACGTCCGGGTATTTCCTCGCGACCACGCCGATGTCATAGCACAGTGAATGCTCGTAGGATTCCGGTCCGAACGGAATGCCCTTGTGTACGCAGATGTTCCTGACGCCGAGCTTGCGCGCCTTTTCGATAAATTCGATCCCCGTGTCGTCATTCAAGAAAAATCCTTTGCCGTCGGGGCCCCATTGCGTGTAGGTCTTCCACGCCGACACTTTCCAGCGTGCCGCCAGTTCGTCCATGCCCTGCAGGTCGCCCTCCTGATTCGGGTTGACGCGCCCGTGCACCAGCAGTCGGTGCGAGCCTTCCATGCGCTCGACGATGCCGGCGGTGGCGGCGGCTTCTTCAATCGTCAACGGTTCGGCGTCGCGGTACGACGGCACGAACGACAACACCATCATGTCCGTGTCGGAATCCAGGAATATATCTTTAATGAATTCGTCCTCGCCCAGGCATTGTAGATAACTCCGCTCGCCGGGTGTGTCGGCCAGCGCGCATTCGGTTTTGGGGAAATCCGACAGCGGGCGCGCGTCGGGCGGCAATTGTTTGAGCCACGCGCCTTGCGGATTCACGAAATGGCCTTGCACGTCGAAGATAAACTCGCTTCCCTGCAGCGCCGCGTTCGCTATCTCCGGATCGAGCGCCGACTCCGCCGCGAGCTGATAGTATCCGGCACTACGTCCTGCCGCCGCATAGGCCGAATTGATCGCCAGCAAAGTAGACGCCGCGCCGCAGGCCGAGACCAGGAAAGATCGGCGCGAAACATTGCGCCGTTTCGCGTTATCGCCGACGGCGGTCGCTGCAAGCTGGCGCGCATGATGATGCACGGGTTCCAGCGGAATCGGCGCGAATTCGCCGTTGGTAGTTGCATCGAGTTTGATGGGCAGACGACGTCCGTCGGGATCGTGCGATGTGGGCATGACTGGCTCCGTGGCGGCAGGGTTGATGGTTACGACCTGCGGCAGTGAGCACGGTTCGCCGCGTGGCGAGGTTGATTGCTGCTGTATAAAACCCGCTGGCGTGTTGGTGAAGAACAGTTTCCGCCGGAAATCCGATTACCCGCCGGAATACTTTTTTGCTATGGTGTCCGGACTCATCCTCGACCTCTAGCCCGATTGAATTACTGCTGCCAATGCGGCGCCGCGGTCAGCCTGCGGGTTCCGCTCGGAGACAACCTTCCGCGGTACGCGTGCGACGCCTGCGGAACCATCCATTACCAGAATCCCAAGATCGTCGCGGGGTGCATCGTCGTGGCGGACGAGCGCATCCTGCTGTGCCGGCGCGCCATCGAGCCGCGTTACGGCCTGTGGACGATGCCCGCCGGCTTCATGGAGAACCACGAAACGGTGGCGCAGGCCGCGGCGCGCGAGACGATGGAAGAAGCCTGCGCGGAGGTGGCCGACCTGTCCCTGTACGCGCTATACAGCCTCCCGCACATCGATCAGGTGTATGTCATGTTTCGCGGTGAATTGCGTGAGCGCCGCTTTGCGCCGGGCGCTGAGAGTCTGGAGACGGCGCTGTTCGCGGAAAGCCAGATTCCGTGGGATGCCCTCGCATTTCCTGTGATCCGCGAGAGTTTGCGACTGTACTGCGAAGACCGGCGCGCCGGTGCGTTTCGCGTGCACATCGGCACCATCACGCGCGGATCGGACCGCGGGGTGGAAATCAGCGTTGACTGAACACCCGTGGATACGGTTACCCGAGCCAGAACCCATGAAGCATGGGGCGAAACGCGTCGGTCCCGAGCTCAAGCGAGGGATCTTCGCCACCCTTCGCCAAATGACAGAACGCTGCGCTTGAACAGGCGCGGCGTGCGGCAATAACGTTAAAATCAGGCGTCCAGGTCCGGGATCAGCTTGCTCTCGTAGCGGGCGATTATGTCTTTCAGTTGCAGCTTGCGCTTTTTCAGGCGTCGCAGAGTCAGTTGGTTGATGTAGACATTCTGCGCAAGACCGGCAATGGCTTCATCCAGCGCGCCGTGTTCGGCGCGCAGCTCGGTGAGGCGCTGCTTGATTGATTCAATATCCTGCACGGTCATGGCGTGAAGCTTCGGCTAAACGGCCATAACTGCTAGCGCATGGCTTCCTGATGCGCAAAACCGCGTGCGTGGCGGGGGCGTTCAAAAGCTAGCCTTTGGAGCCGCCCAGACACGGCGGGGAGCGCGGCACGTCTCCGTCTCTCGCTTCCCATTCGTCCGGGGTCATGGTGTGTAGCGACAGCGCATGCACCGGACCCGCCAGCTCCGCGGCCAGCGTCTCGTTCAGCAACCGGTGGCGCGCGAGCGGCGGTTTGCCCGCAAAGTGATCCGACACGATCGTCACCTTGAAATGCGACTCGGAGCCGGGGGGCACGTTGTGCATGCGGCTCTCGTTACGCACCTCCAGATGGATCGGGTCGAGGCGTTCGGTAATCTTTTGAGTGATGATGTCCTGAACCGTCATGGCGCGAGCCTCATGCGAGTTTTGGTGCTCAAGTATAACGCTACCGCTGCAACAGCGTCAGTCGTCGCGCTCCAGTTCGCGATCGCGGTAGTGTAGGTCGCGCCAGCAGCGTGGCAGGGGCTCGCCGGAGGGAAAACACACCTGTTGCTTCAAGAATTTGTCCGCTTCCGGCATCTCCTCGCCGACGTTGAGACGGCCGGTAAACGCCGTTTGCGTCGGGTCCAGCAGTTCTTCGATTTCCAGCACTTCTACCAGATGATCGCTTGTCGTCAGTTTCAGTAGCATGGCAGCTCCGTGTTAAGAAATCCGTTGGCGAGCCCGCGGTTCAGCGGCGGTCGCCGAGACGATAAAAACGCCTTGCGTTGGCCGTGGTCCGGGCGGCCAGCTCAGCGGGCGCGGCGCCTCTTGCCGCCGCCACTTGCCTTAGAATATGCGGCAGCAGCGCGGGTTCGTTGCGCCGCGCCTTGGGCTGGGGCCGCAGGTCGCGCGGGGTCAGGTAAGGCGAATCGGTCTCGACCATCAGCCGCTCGGCCGGGATGCGGCTCAACAGCTCGCGCAGGTGCGCGCCGCGCCGCTCGTCGCAGATCCAGCCGGTGATGCCGACGTGCAAATCCAGCGCCAGACACGCGCGTAACTCGTCCGCGCTGCCGGTAAAACAGTGCACCACGGCGTCCGGTAGGCGCTCGCGATAGCGCGCCAAAAGCTCGATAAAATCATCGAACGCATCGCGTACGTGCAAAAACACCGGCATATCGAGTTCGCAGGCCAGCGCAAGTTGCTGCTCGAAGGCGTGGCGCTGCGCCGTCGGCGACGAATAATTACGGTTGTAATCCAGCCCCGTCTCGCCGATGGCGCGAACCTTTTCGTGCGCGGCCAAAGTGCGCAGCGTATCGCCTGTTTCCTCAGTCCATCCTTCGGCCAGGTGCGGATGCACGCCAGCCGTGGCGTAGAGTTGATCGGGGTAACGCTCGGCCAGCGCGATGGCGGCGTGACTGTCTTCCACGCTGGAACCGGTGACCAGCATGGCGCAAACGCCAGCGTCGCGCGCGCGCTCAAGCACTTCCGCCTCGTCGCGACGAAACGAAGCGTGCGTGAAATTGAAGCAGATGTCGATGAGTTCGTGGTTCATATTCTGGGGCGCGCGCATGAATCGCGTGTTTTTCGTAGTATGCATCGTAGCAGCCATCGATTCGAACTTGAACGAGTCCGCATATGAGCGATAGCAACCCGCAAGCGATATATCTGCAAGATTACGCTCCCCCCACTTTTCTGCTCGACACTGTCAAGCTGCACGTCTCGCTGGATGATGG
>JACCYU010000110.1 GCA_013696315.1 Gammaproteobacteria bacterium
GACCGGCTTCATTCAGGATAAGCTCAACGCGCGGCTGATGGGCGTGCGCTCTACCGGCAACGGTCGGCGCGAGTCGTACGCGCACCTGCCCATGCCGCGCATGACCAACACCTACATGCTGGCGGGCAACCACGATCCGCAGGAGATTATCGCTTCGGTGGATAAAGGATTTTATGCCGTCAACTTCGGCGGCGGTCAGGTAGATATCACTTCGGGCAAGTTCGTGTTTTCGGCTTCCGAGGCGTATCTGATAGAGAACGGCAAGCTCACACATCCGGTCAAGGGCGCGACGCTGATCGGGAACGGTCCTGATGTGCTGACGCGAGTGTCGATGGTCGGCAACGATCTGCAACTGGACGAAGGCGTCGGTACCTGTGGCAAGGAAGGCCAGAGCGTGCCGGTTGGCGTGGGGCAGCCGACCTTGCGCATCGACGGGCTCACCGTCGGCGGCACGGGTTAACGCGACGATCGCGTGGTGTTCCAGTGTAAAATTTCGTGCAAAGCTGCCGAGACGTAAAGGTTTTACTTTGAAGATCAATCATGAACTGCGGATCATCCGCTTAAGCATTGCGTTGCGCCCTGCCGCCTTTGCGAGCGCTATATGAGCCAGCTTCAAACCACGCAACGCGGCCTTGACGACCTCAAAAGCCTGGCCGCGCAGGCGCTCGAAGAAGCTAAACACCAGGGCGCCAGTAGCGTCGAGGTGGACGTGAGCGTGGATTCCGGCTTGTCCGTGACTGCGCGCATGGGCGACGTTGAGACCCTGGAACATCACAAGGATCAGGGCCTGGGTGTCACCATTTATCTCGGCACCCGCAAGGGTTCCAGCAGTACCTCGGACCTGCGGCCGGAGGTCATGCGGGAGACCGTGGAAGCCGCCTGCCGCATCGCGCGTTACACCGCCGAAGACGAGTGCGCGGGACTTGCCGACCCCGACCTCATCAGCCGCGATTATCCCGATCTGGACCTGGACCATCCATGGGAATTGACCCCCGAGCAGGCGGTGGAGCTGGCGATAGCCTGCGAGGCAGCGGCGCGCGCGGTGGACCGACGCATCTCCAATTCGGAAGGCGCGAGCGTCAGCCGGCTGCGCGGCATGTCCGTGTACGGCAACAGTCACGGCTTTATCGGCGGCTATCGCGGCACCCGCCATTCGATGAGCTGCGCGGTCATCGGCCAACAGAATGGTCACATGCAGCGCGACTACTGGTATACCGTGGCGCGCGAAAGCGCGTTACTGGATTCCACGCAAACCGTGGGCCGCATCGCCGCCGAGCGCACCCTGCGGCGGCTGGATTCCCGGCAGTTAAGCACTCGTCAGGTGCCGGTGATCTTCGAGGCCAGTGTCGCGCGCAGTCTGCTCGGACACTTCATCAGCGCGATTAGTGGCGGGGCCCTGTATCGCAAGGCGTCGTTTCTGCTCGATCAGGTCGGCAAGCCAGTGTTCCCGGAGTTCGTGCACATTCACGAGCAGCCGCATCTGAAAGGCGCGATGGGCAGCGCGCCGTTCGACAACGAAGGCGTGGCGACAAAGTCCCGCGATCTGATCAGTGGCGGCGTACTGCAGGGCTACGTACTCGCCGGCTATTCGGCGCGGCGACTGGGTTTGCAGAGCACGGGCAACGCCGGCGGCGTACACAATCTGATTATCGAACCGGGCGCACACGATCTGCTAGGGCTTATGGCGGAGATGGGCGATGGTCTGCTGGTGACCGAGCTGATCGGCCACGGCGTCAATCCGGTGACCGGCGATTACTCGCGCGGCGCGACTGGCTTCTGGATAGAGAACGGCGAGATTCAGTATCCGGTGGAAGAGATCACTATCGCCGGCAATCTCCAAGAGATGTTTAAGCACATCCAGGCCGTCGGCAACGACATGGACAAGCGCGGCAATATCCGAAGCGGGTCCATTCTGATCGAGCGCATGACTATCGCCGGCGCCTGAGCGCTGTTATCAGCGCTTTTCCAGCCTATCGATCACCACCCGCGCCAGCGCCGCGGTTTTAAGATCGAGCAGCGGATCGAGGAAGTAATGGTCCAGCCCTGGCTCGACCAGGGTCACCCCGTCCAGCGCGAGTACATCGACCAGCAGGGTCAGGCCGTCGTTTGGGCCCAGGTGGCGCATCGATCGATAGTTATCGGTCGTGCGGCCGGGCATCACCTGCCCCGATAGCGGCGCGCCGATGTAGTTAAGCACTAAAATATGCGCCGGCATGCGAATCTGCCGCAGACGCGCATCGCTTCGTCGCCCGGTGAGGCTCGCAACACCAGCCATATCCCAGCCCTTGTACAGAAAATAAGGTCGCGCCAGCCAGCTTCTCGGCCACTCGAAGGCGCGATCCGCCAGCGGCGTGCCGCGCAGCAGGCCGCCGACGTTAATCCAGGCGCTGACGCGGCGTGCCTCGTGCGGTGCAAGCAGATGGCCCAGCGCGAACGCCGCCTCCGGCCCGCCTTTGCTCACGCTGACCAGGATTATGTCGCGCGCTTTGCGACTGAATCGCCTGATCGTGTCGGCGATGATAGCGGCGTTGTCCTCTACCGCGCCGTTTTCCTGCGTTTCGATCAGCCGCGTGTCGTAGCCCATGCGGGTCAAGGTCTCGCGCTGGCGGGCGAAGTCGGCGCCCGAATCGGTAGTCGCGTAAAACCAGCCGGGCGCGAACAGCAGCATGTAATGGGGATCGCTGGCTTCGGGCAGCGGCTTGTCCGCGGCGTCCCCGCGAATCAGCCGGTCCGTTTCGCGTTGCAGGGCGCGATGCAGGCGCCGGTTACGATCGTGTCTGAGCAGTTGCCGGGTGAACAGCAGGGTGGCGAAGTCGGTTGAGAAGCATTCTGACAGTTTACTCAAGTGCTCGCGGGTGAAGTCCGCGCGCCTTGTGCGATGTTCGGCTACCGCGATGCGCGCGTCCAGTTCGGAACCGGTTCGTTCGCCGGCAATGTGATGTTCAAGGTAATAACGCGCGCTTCGCGAATCGACGGTGGTCTCGATCGACTGACCCGCCAGCTCGCCTTTTACCGGTAATTTGCGCTGGGGCAGTTCGGGCGGGGGCGCCGCGCAGCCCGCCAGCACCGCGATCGCGCCAAGCCACAGCAGAGCCGTCCTTGTCTTTCTAGATGCTATAGAGGGCGCCGCGGAATCGAACGCATTATCGAGTGGCCGCACACATAATCGCCTTGGCAATCTCCGCTCAGCGCCATGCCACTTCGTCTAGCAGCAGGCTCAACACCACGTCGCCATCCTCGCGATTTTCGACCTGCACTGGCAGATAGTTGAGTTCGGACGCGTACCAGGTGGTGTATGTGGTGTTTTCCGCGTCGTCCTTGCGGCGTTCCAGCTTGATGGTGTCGAACTCGCCCAGCGGCGTCTCGATTGTCTCGCGTCCAAGGTTGGCGAAGGTGTAAGTTTTTAGTTCGCCTTTCGAGATCACGGGGTAGGTGATGGTCTTGCGGCCGTTGCGGGCGTCTTGAATCAGCGCCAGCTGCAGCGAAAAGTTGTCCAGCGTTCTGTCCGGAATTCTGAACGTGCGTGGTGTGCCGCGGTAGTTGGTCCGCGCGACGCGGCCCGCCCAGTCGTAGTAATAATATTCGTTGCGATTCTCGTCGCTGCCATGGTGCGTGTAGCGGTAGCTCAGCGGGATCACCTGCCCGTCCACCTGTTCCAGCACAGCCTGCTCATAAATTCTGTGGTCGCCAAAAAACCAGGAGGCCATACCGATCGGTTCGGCCGCGGAACGGTACACAATGTTTTCCGGCCCGCGCGTCAAACTGATGGTCGTGGCGATGACGTTCAGTCCGGCTTTCTTGATGACATAGCGCGCGCTGAAGTCCGGTACCTGAGGACCCGCGGAATATAAGGAGAGGGGGGCGATCGCGCACATCATGCCCAGCAGCGCCGTGGTCAGATCTCGCATTGACACTCCGTGAGCATCACGGGTCTGGCGAGCGGCGAACTGTCGAGCCACGCCGCGCCGTTTGCGAACATCAGGCGCCCTTCGCAGAACCAGCGCACAGTCTGAGGATAAATGACATGTTCGCGCCGCAACACGCGCGCGGCCAGCGTTTCCTCGTCGTCGTCCGGCGCGACCCGCACCCGCGCCTGCGCCACCACGGGACCGGCGTCCAATTCATTGGTGACGAAATGCACGCTGCAGCCGTGCTGCGCGACACCGGCCGCCAGCGCGCGCCGGTGCGTGTTCAGGCCGCGAAACGCGGGCAGCAGGGAAGGGTGGATGTTGAGCATGCGCCCCTGAAACCAGGCGATGAGTTCGGGGCTTAGGACACGCATGAAGCCGGCCATTGCGATCAGCTCCGGGCGATAAACTTCGACGCGCGCCAGGAGTTCTCGATCATAGCTTGCGCGGTCAGTGAAGCGCCCGGGCTCGAGCGCCTCGGCAGCGATGCCGGCCTCGCGGGCGCGGGTGAGCGCATAAGCGTCCGAACGGTCGCTTATTACCGCTCGAATTTCGCCCGAGATCTCACCGCGCTCCTGCGCGTCAATCATTGCCTGCAGATTGCTGCCACGGCCGGACACGAGCACGACGATGGGCGACGCGTTGGTGTTGCTCACGATTACTGATAAACAACCTGTGGCTCGCCGTCGCCCGCGATTACCGCGCCGATCGCCCAGGCCGCGATGTCGGCACGCTCGCAATGGTCGATGACGGCGGTGCTTTGGCCGGCGGGCACAATCGCGATCATGCCGATGCCGCAGTTGAAGGTGCGCAGCATCTCCTGTTCCGCAACGCCGCCCTGCGTCTTCAGCCAGTTGAATATCCCCGGACGCGGCCAGGCGCGGGTATCGATGCGGGCATGGCAACCCGCCGGCAGTACGCGCGGCAGGTTTTCCGTGATGCCGCCGCCGGTAATGTGGGCGAGTGCGTGAATCCTTCGGGCGTTCAGGCCGCGGTTCAACAGCGGCAACAGGGTTTTCACATAGATGCGTGTGGGCGCGATGAGTGCGTCGCCCAAGGT
>JACCYU010000111.1 GCA_013696315.1 Gammaproteobacteria bacterium
GAGCGAACCTCTCCAATGCCAAACTTATGGGGGCGCGCATCATCGGCGACCTGAACGAAGCCAATTTACAAGGCGCGGATCTCTCCAATGCTGAAGCCGCGGTCGACATGCGAAATCAGTCGATGGGGCTGATGAACGCGCGCTTCGATCAGGCGAACCTGAACAACGCAAATCTTTCCGGCGCCGATCTGGGCCGCGCGTCGCTACGGTTCGCGGATCTCATCGGCGCCAACCTGCGCGGCGCCAACCTGACGGGTGCCGATGTAAGCGGCGCCGACTTTACCGGCGCCGATCTGACCAACGCCAACCTCAGTGGGGCAACGGTTATCAGCGCGACCTTTACCGACATCGAGGGGCGCGACACGATCAAAGGCCTAAAAAGCGTGGAGGGCATCGATGAGGCGATCGGCCTCTAGACCAAGACCCGAAAAAAATACGTGGTGTCGTACCCATTGCTAAGGCGTCGTCATCTGAGCTGTCATGGGCTCGATCTGGAGCGACTCGGCGAAGCGCATCTGTCTGTTGTCAACGACCCGCACCGACAGCTCACCCGGCGCTCGCGGCTTAAATGAAAAGCGCAGACTTGGATCTTCGCTGAGCGAAAATGTGGTGTCCATATCCAGCACCGGATCGCCCGCGTAAGTTACCGATATCTTGCGCACAAAATGCGCCGGGACATACAAGCGGGTTAATTGATTCATCTGCAAGCCGGTGTGGTTGGGATGGCGAAGCATGAGTTGCACATCCCGAATTTCGCCAAGAGATGCTGGCTGCTCGCCCATCTTGAGCCGCATCTCACCGAGGCTGCCCTGCGCGGCGTCCGGATCCTTGGATGCGGGCGCCGAACAGCCGCCGCTTGCCTTTACGAACCGCGACGCCATGTAAAGTTTACCGTCGTCAGTACGGGCAATGGCGCGCATCGTCGTATAGGCATCCACGCGCACGCGGGTCGCGATATGGGCGCGGCCTGCCAACGGCGTGAAGTCGAATATCGCGGACATCGGCACCGGGTTGTTGTCAATCACTAACCACATCTTGTCGATGCGCCGTTTGCCATCCGCGGGCAGCAGGTCTTTTATGGTAATGGGTACGATGGCGGCATCTTCCGCGCGCACGGGCGCATCCAGTCCAATCACTCCGGCGCCGCGGGCTATCGGCCGGTCGCCGAAGTGCTTCTGCTTCAGGCTTGCCCAGACGTCGTTCTCAGCCGCAGCGGCCGCAGGCGCGACACCTGCCAAAAGGCCCGGCGACATCACGCTCAATAGCGCTAGGGTGGCAATATGACGCTTCATATTAGTCTCCTTCATTTATGGCGTAGCCGCTGACTGAGGCGCTTCGCTATTCCCATTCCAACTCGACGAAAGCCGCGGTTACGTTACGGCGATGATACTCATCAAACAGCAGCCACCGATCGCTGGTCTGATAGCCGACCGTATCGATGGCCTGTTCAATGGTGCCGCCGCGGTCGATCACTGCGCGGACACCTTCAGCCACCGTGTTCAAATAATCGCGCTGAGCGTTAAGTGCCGCGGCCACGGAACGCTTGCGGGACCGTGTCCAGGAACGGCGCGCCTGGCCTTGATGTCCTCCAAGCGTTGCATAACGGTCAGCCAGCCCTTGATGCTGCCATCCAACACCGGGATATGTCGTACGAACAAGGTATCGCCGGTCCACAGCGTTGCGGTCTGGACGTCGAATACAATCAGATCCGTATTGGTGTGACCGGTGGGCAAAGCGGTTAGTTGCAGCACACGATTGCCCAAGTCTACGCTGACGGTAGTGGCGACCGTGCGATCGGGCGGAACGATTACGTCTGCCGAGAGCGGCTGATTATAAAGCGCCGAGAACCGCTCGAGGTAAGTCTGCATGCGCGCACCCAGTGCCTGTGCGTAGTCCGCGTGAACGATAAGAGCAGCATCCTGATCCGTGAACGCCATGTTGCCAAATACGTGATCCGGATGCGCGTGGGTGTTGATGACGTAGCAAACCGGTTTATCCGTCCGGGCCTCTACCGCGCTTCGAAGTGCTACGCCCACCCGCGGACTGCCGCCAGTGTCGATAACCGCGACGCAACGCTCGCCTACGATGAACCCGATGTTGGCGATATCGCCCAGATTTCCGGCCGACATCGGCTCGATGCGGCCTTGATGGACAAACACGCCGGGCGCTATCTCCCACATCTCTAATGCGCGCTCGGCGGCCGCGACGTGTGACGTCAAGATTAGGCCTGCGAGGACGGTCCATGGAATTGACTTCGATAGGTTCACGCCGGCGAACTCTACTTTTCTACGGATCGATGAGGTGTTAGCGGACGTATGGCCCGCGCCAATAGACACATCGCGGTAATACGATCACGTCTGACACGAGGATCGGTTGAACCTGAATACGCGCAAAAAATGTACACGCAAAAAAAACCCGCATCCCGATAAGGCCGGGATGCGGGTCGTGTTACAACTAGCTACCAGCGGTTAAGCGTGCTGGTTAACTTATGCCGCATTAGCCCTCAGGCAGCGCGAACACGGTCAGTACGCCGCCCAGCTGAGTATGCTCCTCAAGGCCTGCGAAGGCACCCACTGCACCCAGACCCTCGGTATCACCCTCTAGGCCCGCAGCCATGCCGATGCCGGCCCAGCCACCCACGCCCGACAACACGCCGACGTACTGTCTGCCGCCATGTTCCCAGGTGTTAATGTTGCCGATGATGCCGGACGGGGTCTTGAACTCATACAGCTCTTCACCCGAATTGGCATCGACTGCCTTCAAGTAGCCTTCCAGCGTACCGTAGAACACCACGTCACCCGCGGTCGCCAGGGCGCCGCTCCACACGGCGAACGGTTCGGCGATGGACCACTTGATTTTGCCTGTGGTCGCATCCCAGGCGATGAAGGTGCCAAGGCGCGGTTGCTTCGCTTCATCCGCGTTGACCGGATTGGTAATCACGTTCGGCCCCGGAAACATGGACAGCGTGGCGCCCACGTAGGGTTGACCCGCGACGTACTCCACCTTGTACGGTTCATAGTCCATGCAGATATGGTTGGTGGGCACGTAGAACAGCCCAGTGTTGGGCGAGAACGCCGCTGGCTGCTGATCTTTGGAACCCAATGCCGCCGGGCAGATGTTGGTGACATTGGTGTCTTCGCCGCCGGCTTGCGTGCTATACCGATCTACCACCTGCGGACGGCCCGTTTCCATATCGACTTCCGTCGCCCAGTTCACTGCTGGATCATACTTCTCAGCCACCAGCAACTCACCCGTCTCGCGGTTATGCGTATAGGCAAAGCCATTGCGGTCGAAATGCACCACAGATGGAACCGTCTCACCGTCGATCTCCAGATCGGCCAGAATCTTCTCGTTGATGCCGTCATAGTCCCACTCGTCGTGCGGGGTCATCTGGTAAACCCATTTGGCCATGCCGGTATCGGGATCGCGCGCAAAAATGGTCATGGACCACTTGTTGTCGCCCGGGCGCTGAGTGGGGTTCCAGGTGCTGGGGTTACCTGAGCCGTAGTAGACTAAATCGAGCTTCGGATCGTAGCTATACCAACCCCAGGTCGTGCCGCCGCCGATTTTCCACTGGTCGCCTTCCCAGGTATTCAGGCTGGAATCCTCACCGACAGGCTCCATGGTGGCCGAGTCAATGGTCTTTTCCGGATCGAACAACAATTGCTCATCTGGGCCGACGCTATAGGCCTTCCAGGCCTGCTTGCCATCTTTGGCGCTGTACGCCGCTAAGAAGCCCTGCACGCCGAACTCGCCGCCGGAGATACCGGTTAGAATCTTGTCCTTAACCACCAGCGGGTTGTTGGTGTTGGTCTCACCCTTGCTCGGATCACCGTTCTTGACGCTCCAGTTCACCTTGCCGGTCGCCGCATCCAGGGAAACCAGCTTGGTGTCCGCCTGCTGCAGAATGACCGCGGGTTTGCCGCCTGTCGCACTGCTCGGAGCATAGGCCAAGCCGCGATAAACGGTGTCGCAACACATTACCGGAATAACTTTCGGGTCCTGGGTCGGCTCATACGTCCAGTTGATGCTCTGGTCTGCCAGGTTGATGGCGATGACTTTATTGGGGAATGGGGTGGCGATCCACATCGTGTCTCCGACCACCAGCGGGCCGCCTTCGTGGCCGCGCAGCACGCCTGTAGACAGCGTCCAGACGGGCGTTAAAGTACCTGCATTCTCGGTGTTGATCTGGTCCAGCTCGCTATACCGGTTACCGGTATAGTTACCGCCCCACATGGGAAAGTTGGCTGGGTCCTGCGATAATTTCATCAATTCTGAATTGCCAAACGCCGTGCCGCTTACGGCAAATGCCGCTAGCGCAACCACGCCTGGCTTCCAGACTTTGCTTGCACTCCAATTACTCATTGCGAAGCCTCCGATCGGTTCACTTATCTGAAACGTTGTTAGCCGACGACAGCCGCAGTGCTCCGTGCGCGGGCCGCTTGGTTCCTTGTCTGGATTTATCCCTGCTACATCATTGTAAGTTCTGAATATACCATGTCACACACCATTAGGTAGAGCGAATTTTGATGAATTTTTTGTATAAGCGTTACCTTACACAAAACGTCGTCCAGGCTTATACAAGCGCACATCTTGCGCACGCTTCTCTTACGCAGGGATGACCCATGGCCGTATGCACGCGAAGGGTGACTTACTTGGCCGCGTACTGGGCGTTAAGGATAGAATCTATTTATGCGCGCCCCCCAATGCCGTAACGCCGCCCGCGACTCAGGCTCACGAATGTCGCGGGAATAGTGAAAGGGCCGTCATCCACGCCGCGCTTCTGAGGTCAACGGCGCAACGACATAAACGCCCGTCAGCAACGCAAGCGCAACCGCGCCGAACAGCCAGCTTATGTCAAGGCGCGCTCGGTGCGGATCGGCATACCGTTGAGAGCGCAATAAATTGACCAATCGCTCACTCGTACGCAGCCGATGATAGTCCAGCCCCGCGCCACGCCCGAGCTTGCGCAGGTAATTTTCCTGCAACTCGGACAACATCGGCTGCCCGCCCTGCTGAATATAGCCCACCATATTGCCGCCCTGATTCAATTGCGGAATCGCGGAGGGGCGCAAATCGCCTACGCCGACCAACACGCCGCGGGGGCGTCGCGATGCTGCTTTCTCCGTTGTAGCCAGTTGCTCGACATCGACCGGAGGCGCCTCTTCGCCATCGGTAAAAAATACCAGCGCGGCATCGTCCTGTCTGGGGACGGAAAGCTGCGACAAGGCATCGTCTATGGCGCGCGCGACTTTGCTCATTGGCGCCCAGGCCATGCGCCAGTCGATGTTGCGTATCGCGGTGTCGATCTCCCGGCGGTGATGGCAGACCTCAATGGGATGGAACAGCACCGCGGTCTGCCAGGCAGTAAACAGGCCCAGACCCACCGAAGAGCCGCACGGCAACCCGGGCAACGCGCGGATCAACGCGGCCTTGACGAAGTTCAGCCGATCGATGGGACGTCCCTCGACGATATAGTCGCGCACGTTCATGCTCTGGGTGATATCGACGACGAACAGATAGTTACGTACCGGCTGCGCGACGCGAACGAAAGGGTCGCTGAACACGGGCAGCAGCGCCAACGCCCCCATTATCAGGAGAAGCAGGCGCACGTCCCGTAAGCGCGGCGGGATTGGCCAGCGCCTTGTATCGATCACGGCAAGCCTTGCGGCGGCTGCTGAAACTCGGCCCAGTCCTTCCTGAATTCGTGCCGGTGCGACAACCCTCCCTCGTAGTCCTGTTGATCCAAATCCCGCTCGGTGACCAGAAAACGCGTGTATTCCAGATTGTACTTGGCATTGTAGAAGTCGCTTTCCAGACGCAGGGCGCGCTGATATTGCGCCCTTGCAATACTGGCCAGAGTGCCGATGTTCTTGACGCGGTGAAGCAGGGCGTCCATGCGCGCCTGCATCACGTAGATGTTGCCGATGTTGTAGCTGGCCCGGATTCGAATCTCGCGGTCGGCAACCTGCTCGAGCTTTTGGTAAAGCGCAAGCGCCGCGCCAAGCTTCCCGTCCTGGCGCAACTGATACGCCCTGGCGAACAGCGCGCGCGGCGCCGCGTCGTCGTCGATTCCCTTAACCTCTCTCAGCGCGATCCGCGTATTGAGCGCATGCCCCTGGTATAACGAATAGGCGCTAATTGCGAGGCCGAGCAGGGAGGCCACCAGTGCGACTGGAACGATCCAGGACAGAGCCCGTTTCACGATGATCGCCATAACCTTACTTCGAACAGTTTCGCGACGATCAATATCGCGATCATCAGCAGGCTCAGCGCATAGGCAAACCGGCTCACGTCTTTACTCGGCAACAGCTCCGAGGTGCGAAGCGGCCAGCGTTCCAGTTGATCCATATCCGCCACGGCCTGCTGCAAGGCCGCCGGGTTTTGCGCCTCGTACGCCTTGTAAGGAACACCCAAGGTCTGGAAAAATCGATGTAACCGCTGTTCCGGCACGCCACCCACGGGCAGCTCGTCGTAAGGCACCGGTGCGAAGAGGCCGGGACTGCCCTCCTCCGGTATGTAGATCCAGTACAACCTTACGTTTAATTCCTGAAACGCAACGCGCAGCACCTCGCCGACCTGCGTGTCGATCACGGTCGCGCCGTCGGAGACCAGTAAAATCACCCGCGATCCCCGGTAGGCGCGGCCTTCGAAAAACCCCGCCGCCATCAGCAACGGACTGGCGATGTTCGTCAACGCGAAACCGTCCCTGCCGGCGGCTTTGATCGCGGCCTGGGTCGCCGACTCTTTGTGCGTCAAGGGCAACGCATACATGGGGGCGGTCGTGAACTCGATCGCGCCATAAACGTTATTAGGTCTTTCTCTTATGAAATCCAGCAGCAGACGGCTTGCCGCCTCCGCCTTGCTTTCCTCGCCAAGACCTGTGGGCGCCTGGTCGGCGAAGGTATCGTTCATGCTGCGGCTGCGGTCC
>JACCYU010000112.1 GCA_013696315.1 Gammaproteobacteria bacterium
CCGGTGACATGGATCCGCCGGGGAAGATAGCACGCGTCGTGGCGGCCCGCGGGCTCGATCTTGGGCGCGACCGCCGGCACGTTGCGATAATACCAGACGGTGTTGGTGCCGCCGATGGCCAGGCGCGGTGTCCGCCGCGATGCCCATGGGACGCAGGAACGTGCGGAAATGCGTGTTGAGCGCATCGCCATCCTTGCGCACCACGATGACTTTGCCCGCCTGATAGGTGGAAATCACCAGGCTGATTTGAAGCTGCTCGAACAGCGCCGGCAGGTTGTTCGTGTGCACGCTGTGCAGCGGCTCGTGGGACAACGGCGCGGTCTCCTCTACGGATTGCTCATTCATGTAAATCCCCACTTCGATGCCGCGCCGCGAATGCTGTAATTTTGCCGCGCGCCATGCCCGGCCCGCAACATCAGCATTGGCGAAAATCAAGCCCGGCATCCGCCGCCTGAACCACATGGCGCAATTTTTCGGCGAATCGTTATAATGCAGCCCGCGCAGTAAGTATAAGGTCGGGGAGCATGAGTCATGCAGGGCGGATAAAGCCCGTCGCCCCGTTCAATAAGCACACGCAAGCTTTGCGGGCGTATCCACCGGCCGCGGCAAAAAGTTCATTCATCTGGCAATAATGCAGAAGCATAGAGCTAATTGGCCTTAGGTGTTAGTCCGGCAGACACCCAATCGTTAATGACTGACAGCAAAAAAATCGTACTTGCCTATTCCGGCGGCCTGGATACCTCGGTGATCCTCAAGTGGCTGCGCGAGCAGTACGACTGCGAGGTGGTGACGTTCACTGCGGATATCGGGCAGGGCGCGGAGATCGAGCCCGCGCGCGCCAAGGCGCAAGCCATGGGCGTGCGCGAAATCTTCATCGAGGACTTGAGCGAAGAGTTCGCGCGGGATTTCGTGTTCCCCATGTTTCGCGCCAATACGCTGTACGAGGGCGAGTATCTGCTCGGCACCAGCATCGCGCGGCCGCTGATCGCCAGGCGCCTTGTGGAGATTGCCACCCAGACTGGCGCGGACACAATCGCGCACGGCGCGACGGGCAAGGGCAACGATCAGGTACGCTTCGAGCTGGGCGCATACGCGCTCAAGCCGGATATCAAGGTCATCGCGCCGTGGCGCGAGTGGGATCTCAACTCGCGCGAAAAGCTGCTCAGCTATGCGCGCAAGCACGATATTCCGGTCGAGCAGCAGCGCGGGGAAAAGTCACCGTATTCGATGGACGCGAATCTGCTGCATATCTCTTACGAAGGCGGGCCCCTGGAAGACCCGTGGATGGAACCCGAAGAAGATATGTGGCGCTGGACGGTCGCGCCCGAGCAGGCGGCGGCTGCACCGACCACTATCGAAGTCACGTTTGAGCGCGGCGACCCTGTCGCCATTGACGGCGCGGCAATGAGTCCCGCGACCTTGCTGCGGACATTGAATCGCGTGGGGGGCGAAAACGGTATCGGCCGCGCGGACATCGTCGAGAACCGATATGTCGGCATGAAGTCCCGCGGCTGCTATGAAACGCCCGGTGGCACGATTCTGCTGCGCGCGCATCGGGCCATCGAGTCGCTAACCCTGGATAGAGAGGCTGCGCACCTCAAGGACGACCTGATGCCCCGTTACGCCAGCCTGATCTACAATGGCTACTGGTGGAGCCCGGAGCGGCTCATGCTGCAGGCCCTGATCGACGCCTCTCAAACTTTTGTGAACGGCGTGGTGCGGCTGAAGCTGTACAAGGGTACTGTGACGGTGACCGGGCGCAAATCGGAGACCGATGATTTGTTCGACCCGTCCATCGCCACCTTCGAAGACGACGCCGGCGCATACGATCAAACCGACGCCACTGGCTTCATCAGGCTCAACGCGCTGCGCCTCAAGCTTGCGGCGCGCACGCGCGGCCTGCGCTGATTTCCACGAGGCGGGCGCTGCAAATACATTGAACCCAGCAGACGACAATCCACTCCGTAGTCTGAGCGGCATGTGGAGCAGCCGGCGCGGCTGGTGCGCGACTTTGCTGGCGTGCATCGTCCTGGCGGGTTGCGCGACCACCAGCGGGCGGCCGGATGAGCGCGATCCGCTGGAGCGCTATAATCGTACCGTGTTTCGCTTCAACGACGTGCTGGACCGCAACCTGCTCAAGCCGGTCGCGCGGGGCTACCGTCGTTATCTCCCCAAACCGTTCAATATCGCGATCAGCAATTTCTTCGCTAACCTCGGCGACGTCGGCGTCGCGGCCAATAATCTGCTGCAACTCAAGGTTGTCAACGCCGCATCTGACGTGGGCAGGATCGCGATTAATTCGACCTTGGGGGTCGGCGGCCTGTTCGATGTCGGTTCACGCTTTGGACTGCGCAAGCATGAAGAGGATTTCGGTCAGACCCTGGGCTACTGGGGCGTGCCGGCCGGGCCTTATCTCGTACTGCCGTTATTCGGGCCAAGCACGGTCCGTGATACGCCAGGCCGTGTCGTTGACGGGTATCTGGACCCGGTCGTATACGTCGATGGCGATATAGAACGCATCGGACTGGTCGGCTTGCGTCTGCTGGACTACCGGGCCGATCTGCTGAGTACGGAAGAAACCCTGGACGAGATCGCGCTGGATCGCTACATCGCGATAAAAAATGCATTTCTGGATAGACGGGAGTTTCTCGTATACGATGGCAATCCGCCGCCGGACGAGGATTTGATAAGAGAACTGGAGTCGCTGGAATAGCGTCCGCACGCGGTCACAGAGGGAACCGCGCCCCGAGTGTGATTCGGGTTGGTAACAAAACAAATTCAATCGGCCTGCGCGCGTCTGAGCCGGGTGGCAACGCCCAGCCAGCAGTTGGCATGTTGGTTGCCCGAGCGTGCGGCGAGCCGCGTTCATGCGCGGACTCTGTCGACCAAAGCTACAGCCGTCGCGATGAGGCGAGCGGCTCGAACTTTGCGAGTGCGCTCACCCAGCGCCACATCGACGCGCGCGGCGTTATCGCATCGGATGCGATGGGTTACCGGCAGCACCGATTCAATTTCGCGCAAGGAGGAGGTTCGTGGGGATGGTCGACAACCGGTCAAAAAAATCGAGTACTGAACTCGCGCCGCGCGCGCGCCGTGGCGATAAACTGCCCTCGCTCGCGGTAAGCTCGTTGATTGCGAAAGTCAGAATCGCACTCAAGCAAGGCATCAGGGGCAGTTACTACCTCACCCGGCTGCGCTACCAGCTAATGTATATGCGCGGCGAATTGCGGCATCAGGAACCGATTGTCATCTATCAGCGCGGCAAGGTCGGCTCATCCAGTGTATACCGCAGTTTGCTGAACATGGATCTTGGTCGCCCCGTGTTTCACGTTCATTTCATCAACAACATCGAGCGCCGGCACTGGGAGATGTGCGGCGCCCATAAACTGACGCCAAGCGCCTATTTCGCGCGCAGCCGGCATCTGGTGGTGAGTCGATACCTGAACAAAGAGATCAAAAGTGGCTTGCAGGGCAGGAAGTGGAAGGTCATCACATTGATCCGCGATCCCCTGAAACAGAGAATGTCCTCGTTTTTTCAAATCGTCGATCTCATCATCCCCGATTTCGAGCAGCGCTGTCGCGATAACACCTTGTCTGTTAAAGCACTCACAGAAATTTATCTGGAGCGCTATCGGCGCGATCGCGGGCAGACCGACTGGTTTAACCGCGAGATCAAGCCGGTGTTCGGCATCGATGTTTTCTCGACCGGCTTTGCAAGGTCGCGGGGTTATCAGATCTATCACGGCGACCGCGCGGAACTGCTTCTGATCAGGTTGGAAAACCTGGACAAGTGCGCTACCGAGGCGTTCGGGGAGTTTCTGGGTATTCCCGACTTCAAGCTGAGCAACGAGAATATTACTGACGACAAGACGCACGCCGCGGTTTACCGCGAATTCGTGAATACCTCGGTATTGCCGGAAGCCTATATCAACGCGGTATACGATTCAGTCTTCGCCCGGCATTTTTACACTGACACTGAGCTCGAAACATTCAAGGCGCATTATCTCGCTCGCGCAACCTAGGCGTGAGTCCGGACGCCGGGCGTCACTCTTCATCGACTGGAATCATCGTTGCCGATTGGGGATCGTGCGGTTATTCTGACGCCCAGGCATTTCACGTGGGCATGTCAGGGTTATGAACGATGGAGTAATGGAAAGACTGGCGTCGGGTCATTACGCTGGCAATCTGGATGCCGAGCCGGGCGAGACCTACGATCCGCGCTTCGAGGCCATCGTGCGCGAAATGCTGGTGCGGCTGGGTGAGGATCCAGCGCGTGAAGGTCTGGAGCGCACGCCGCAGCGCGTCGCCAAGGCGCTGGATTTCCTCACCAGCGGTTATGGCATGACCGTCGAAGAGGTCGTGCGAGGCGCGGTATTCGACGAACGCTGCGAAGACATGGTCGTGGTCAGGGACATCGAGTTTTACTCGCTGTGCGAGCATCACATGCTGCCGTTTTCGGGACACGCGCATGTCGGTTATCTGCCCGACCGCAAGATCATTGGCCTGAGCAAGGTCGCGCGCGTGATCGACGTCTTTTCAAGGCGTCTGCAGGTGCAGGAGCGTCTCAGCCGGCAGGTGGCCGACGCGCTCATGTCCATACTCGGTGCGAAAGGCGTGGCGGTGGTCATGGAGGCCAGCCATTTCTGCATGGTCATGCGCGGCGTGCAGAAGCAGGACGCCCGCACCGTCACCAGCGCCATGCTGGGCAAATTCCGCGAAGATACACGCACCCGCGCCGAGTTCATGGAACTGGTGCGCCGCGCCTGAGATCCTGCTGCGTGCGTCATGTCTCCTGGCCCGACGGTTAAGCCGTTCGCCGAAAAGCGCAAGGACTGCCTCGGCTAATGATTAAACTCACGCTTCGCATAATGCCAGTTTGAGCATCCCCCGATCGATCTTTCCATATGGTCAATTTGAACCACGGGGTAGTCCGCGCAATCATCATGTTCCCAAGACTGCTATTACTGGCCGGCCTGCTCTTGTGCATCAGTAGCGCTGGGGCCGAAGCCTTGCGAGACCCGCCGCGGCCGCTCGGCATCGCGATGGAAAACTATGCTTATCCGTATCCCGTCGATTACCTGAATCTCGAAATAGAGGGTCAGGACGTCCGCATGGCGTACATGGATGCCAAGCCCGCCGCTGGCGCCAATGGCCGGACAGTCGTGCTGATGCACGGCAAGAACTTCTTCGGCGCTTACTGGGCGGACACGATTCGGCTTCTGACGGCGCACGGTTTCCGCGTTGTCGTCCCCGATCAGATCGGTTTCGGCAAGTCCTCCAAGCCCGATATCTACTACACATTCCAGCTGCTCGCGCGCAACACGCGGCTGCTGCTGGAGCATCTGAACATCGAGCAGACGGCGGTCGTCGGGCACTCGATGGGCGGCATGCTGGCCGCGCGCTTCGCGCTGATGTATCCGGAGGTAACCTCGCGGCTGGTGCTTGAGAATCCGATCGGGCTGGAAGACTACAGGCTGAAGGTGCCGTTCAAGACCACCGAAGAGCTGTACAAGGGCGTGCTCGGCTATACGCAAGACAGCATTCGCGCCTATCACAAGACCTATTACGCCCGGTGGCGCAACGAGTACGAGGACTACGTGCAGGCGCATTACCGCTGGACGTTGAGCGGCGAATACCCGCGTCTGGCGTGGTCGTCGGCGCTGACCGCGCAGATGATCTACACGCAGCCCGTGGTGTACGAGTTTTCCGCGATCGCGACGCCGGCGCTGGTAGTGATAGGCCAGGAAGACCGCACCACCCTCGGCCGGGGCGAACTGCCGCCGGCGGTGCTCGCGACTCTGGGTCAGTACCCGGAACTGGGCAGGAAGACCGCCGCCGCGCTGCAACACGCGAGGCTGGTGGAATTACATGATATCGGCCATATTCCGCACCTGGAGTCGCCGCGCCGCTTCCACACCGAGCTGCTGAAATTTCTAACGCCGGAAAATTGAGCCTTACAGCCACGCGGGGTGGCTAAAGTCCGCTGCCCGTTCGACAAGCTCACGGCAAGCTTTGCGGGCGTATCCGCCGAACTACAGCAGGTTTTGATGTCATGAACTACGCGCACCGGACCGCGTGTATCGCCGACGGCGCGATACTTGGTGACAATGTGACGGTGGGTGCGTTCGCGGTGATCGAGGCCGGCGCCGAAATCGGGTCGGGATGTCGCATCGGCGCGCATGCGGTCATTCACACAAGCGTCCGCATGGGGTCTAACAATCGGATTCATCCGCACGCCGTGCTGGGGGGTGATCCGCAGGATGTCAGCTTTGGCGGCGAAGACACCCGGCTTCGGATCGGCGACGATAACGTGTTCCGCGAATTTGTCACCGTGCATCGCGCCACGAGCCTGGAGCGGCCAACGCGCATCGGTTCGACTTGTTATCTAATGGCCAACGCACACGTCGCGCACGACTGTCAGCTCGGCGACCACGTGACCCTCACCAATCTCGCGACTCTGGCCGGTCATGTGCAGATCGGCGAGCGTGCGATGCTGGGCGGCCTCGTGCCGGTGCATCAGTTTGTGCGTATCGGCAGCCTGGCGATGGTGGGTGGCAACACCACCGTGCGCAAGGATGTGCTGCCTTACAGTCTGGTGGCGGGCGAACCCGCGCGGCATTACCGGCTGAACAGCGTGGGTCTGCGACGCGCGGGTGTCACCGCTGATCGCGTGCGCGCGCTCCAGGCCGCGTTCCGCGCATTGCGTGGGGGCCGCCGTGATCTGAGCGGCGTACCAGACGGGCCGGAAATCGCGCTGTTGCGCGCGTGGCTTACCGCGCCGTCCAGACGCGGACTGACCGGTTTCGCCGGCGCGGACGGGCGCGTGGACCGCGCGGACGGGCGCGTGGACCCTTCGGCTGGCTAACGTGGCGGTACGGCCCGTCGCGTGTCCGCGTGCCTCGCGCTTCCCACCCGATCAAGCCACGAACGCCGGGTCAGGATTGCCGTGTAAGCCCCGGGTTTTGACGTGCTATCCTTCGCCGCGTGTACGCGCTGATCAAACCCTTTGTCCGGTTATGTCTGCTCAATGCCAACCCTCAGGACTTGCCGGCCTCGACCTTGCTGCTGGCGCTTTGCCTGGCTGGCTACCTGACGATCACGACCTTGATCGCGTTGCCGGTGTATGGGTTCGGCGTAAGCCTCGTGCAGGGCTTCATCGAGATTCTGCTGCTGCTGGCTTATACGCAGCTCGTCCTGCAGGTTCGCGCGCGTCCTGAGCGCTATCTGCAGACGGTGACTTCGCTGGCCGGCACGGGGGTCATCATCGGTGTGCTGGGCATGCCGCTTATTTATTCGCTGTACCGGTCGGCGCAAGCGGGTAGCGTGAGTTCGCTCACCTTGCTGTCCTACCTGCTGGTGCTGGGATGGCTGCTGGTCGTTTACGGGCACATTTTCCGTCAAGCGCTCTCCATCGGACGGCCATTCGGGGTGTTGATTGGTTTCGGCTACATCGTCCTTACGTCGATTGTAATCGAGTCCCTGTTTCCCTCCATGCCTTACTGATGCATATCCACATCCTCGGTGTATGCGGCACGTTTATGGGCGGGGTGGCGCTGCTCGCTCAAGCTGCGGGGCATCAGGTGTCGGGTTCCGATGTTAACGTCTATCCGCCCATGAACACCTTGCTCGCGGCATCCGGCGTGACCCTGTTCGATGGCTACGATCCCGCTCATCTTAAGCCCGCGCCCGACATGGTGGTGGTGGGCAACGTGATGTCGCGCGGGCAGCCTGTGGTGGAGGATCTGCTCAGTCGCGACATTCCCTTCATGTCCGGCCCGCAGTGGCTGCGCGAATACGTGCTCTGCGGGCGCCTGGTACTGGCGGTCGCCGGCACGCACGGCAAGACCACGACGGCCAGCATTCTTGCCTGGATTCTCGAGCATGCGGGCGAGCGTCCCGGCTTTTTGATCGGCGGTGTGCCCGGGAACTTCGGCGCTTCGGCACGTTTGGGGAGAGGCCAGTTCTTCGTCGTGGAAGCGGATGAATACGACACCGCGTTTTTCGACAAACGCTCCAAGTTCGTGCATTACCGACCGCGCACCCTGGTGCTCAACAATCTGGAATTCGATCACGCCGATATTTTCGATGACCTCGATGCGATCAAGCGCCAGTTTCATCACCTGGTCCGTACCGTGCCCGGCGATGGCCTGATTGTGTACAACGGCGAGGACGAGAATCTGCGCGCAACTTTGGACATGGGTTGCTGGACACCTCGCGAGACTTTTGGCCTGGATGCGCCCACATTGAACTGGCGCGCGCGGCTGACGGCAGCCGACGGCGCTCGTTTCGAAGTTACGCGTGGCAGCGGCCCGCCGATCGATGCTTCGTGGACGCAGTGCGGCGCGCATAACGTCGCCAACGCCGTGGCGGCGGTTGCCGCCGCGCATCACGCCGGCGTGCCGGTCGCCGATAGTGTCGAGGCCCTGGCGGCGTTCAAGGGCGTCAGGCGTCGGCTCGAGGTGCGCGGGGAGTATGCGGGCATTACACTTTACGACGACTTCGCGCATCATCCCACCGCCATTCGTGTGACTTTGGCCGCCTTGCGCGCCAGGATTGGCGGCGCGCGACTCGTGGCTGTGCTGGAGCCGCGCTCCAATACCATGCGCATGGGCATACATCGGGAAGAAATGTGCGCGTCGCTGGCCGCGGCCGATCTCATAGTGGTCCTGCAGCCGCCGGCGCTAAACTTCTCGCTGCACGACATACTGGCGCCGCTGGGTGGCAAAGCGCGGATACTCGACTCCGTGGACGCGATCGTCGAGTCCTTGCGCGCGGAGCTTGTCACCGGAGATCATTGCCTCGTCATGAGCAACGGTGATTTCGGCGGATTGCATACCCGGCTCGCCGAGGCGCTGTCGCGCTGATGGGGGCACGGGCACGCGGCCTATTACAGGGGCGCGGCTTGTCCGCGCGCTGGCACGTTTGCAAACGTGCCCGTGCCGATGCGCGCGACTTGCCACTGTTAGCCGCCGATGCCGCGCTACACCAGGACGGTTGCGCTTGCCATCACGGGCGCGTCGGGCATCGCTTATGCGCTGCGTTTGCTCGAATGTCTGATCGCGGCCGGCGCGCGCGTTTATGTCATGATTTCAAAGCCCGGCCAGATCGTCATCGGCATGGAATCGAAGCTCAGCTTACCCGGTCGCATACTCGACATGCAGCGTTTTTTAAGCGCGCATTACAACGCCGCGCCGGGCCAGCTTCAGGTGCTGGGACAGGATCAATGGACGGCGCCGGTCGCCAGCGGCTCGAGCGCGCCGGAGGCGATGGTCATCTGCCCCTGCACCACCGGCACCCTGGCCGCGGTCGCCTGCGGGGCCAGCCGCTCGCTGCAGGAGCGCGCGGCCGATGTGATGCTCAAGGAGCGGCGCAAACTGATTCTGGTGGTGCGCGAGACTCCGTTGTCGGAAATTCACCTACAAAACATGCTCACCCTGGCGCGCATGGGCGCGATTATCATGCCGGCCAATCCCGGCTTTTATCATTGCCCGGAACGCATCGAACAACTGGTCGATTTCATGGTGGCGCGCGTGCTCGATCACATGAATATCAAGCACGCTCTTTTGCCGCGCTGGGGCGTGGACACCGACGGCAAGACGTGACACAGCTTCCGCTGTTTCCGCTCAATACCGTGATATTTCCGGGCGGCTTGTTGCCGTTGCGGATCTTCGAGCCGCGCTACCTCGATATGGTCAGCGCGTGTCTGCGCACCGACACGGGCTTTGGCGTATGTCTGCTCAAAAGCGGTTGGGCAACCGACCGAAGCGCGCGTATCCACCCGGTAGGCACCTTGTGCAAGATCATTGACTGGACGAAGCTGCCGGACGGACTGCTAGGAGTGACGGCGCAGGGGACGCAAAGAATCCGCGTGGTGAGTAAACAGTTGCGTGCCGATCATCTGATGATCGGCGAAGTGGAGCCGGTGCCGGCGGAGACCGAACTGCCGTTGCCAGCTGAGTTCGCGGGCTTAAGCGCGCTGTTGCGTCTGATCATCAATGAGATCGGGCCGCCATACAGCGGGCTGCCCGCGCGGTACGATCATGCGGACTGGGTGGCGGGGCGTCTGACCGAACTGCTGCCGCT
The DNA here is from genome assembly GCA_013696315.1 of Gammaproteobacteria bacterium. Classification (NCBI taxonomy): domain Bacteria; kingdom Pseudomonadati; phylum Pseudomonadota; class Gammaproteobacteria; species Gammaproteobacteria bacterium. The sequence continues at coordinate 10,084 of JACCYU010000112.1, forward strand.
GGAAATGGCGGTCAAACAGCGCCTGCTGGAGACCGAAGATGTGCGGACCAGGCTGACGCTGTTGCGCATCGAACTGGCCGGCCTGCACTACCTGTAGGTGGTCATCGCATTTAATTTTTAACAATCAATCGAGGCGCGCGTCCGTCTGGCGTTTTTTTGCGTACTTAAACGAGAGAGGTACTTAACTCCTGCGTACGTCGCCGTGTAGCGGAGAAAAACATGCTGTTTGTCTATACGGCAGTGGATGGCTGCCTGCAAGAATCGACTTTCGCGCCCAGCGACGCCCTGCCGCAAGACGCGGTCTGGATCGACATGTTCGAGCCAACCCTCGAAGAAGAACAGGCCGTGGAGAACGCGCTCAAGCTGAACGTGCCCACCCGCGAGGAGCTGGAGGAAATCGAGATTTCCAGCCGTCTTTACAAGGAAAAAGGCGTGCTGTTCATGACCGCCACCTTGATCGCGCAGGCCGATACCCCGCGTCCGGAAACCACCGCCGTTACGTTTGTGGTGACGGAAGCTCGCCTCGTTACCGTTCGCTACGCGGCGCTGCGGTCATTTCCGATGTTCGTCTCGCAGCAGCGGCGCGGGCAGCGCCCTATCGGCTACGGCGCACTGGTGATGCTCGGATTGCTGGATGCGATCGTGGATCGCACCGCGGATTTGCTGGAACGCGCCGGCAACGACCTGGACGCCGTGTCGCTAGAGATTTTCAGCCACAACGGACCCGATGGTTCGAAACGGCCTGCGGGCCATCTGCAACGCAGTCTGCGCCGTATCGGGCGTAACGGCGACATCACCTCCAAGATCACCGAAAGCCTGGTAACCCTGGCGCGCCTACTGGCGTTCTTCGGGCAGACCAGTAACGACCCGCGGGATCCGCACAAGATTAAAGGTCTGCTCGAGGTTCTGGACTACGACGTGAACTCGCTGACGAGCCACGCGGCCTTTCTTTCGGACAAGACGAATTTCCTCTTGTCCGCGACCTTAGGCATGGTCAACATCGAGCAGACCGACATCATCAAGATATTCTCGGTGGCAGCCGTGATGTTTCTGCCGCCCACCCTCGTGGCCAGCATTTATGGCATGAATTTCGAGTTCATGCCCGAGCTGCACTGGACGCTCGGTTATCCGCTGGCCGTGGTGCTGATGATTGCCTCGGCCGTGGGGCCGTTTATGTTCTTCAAGCGCCGCGGCTGGCTATAAAGATGCGCGGGCGTTGCGGGAACCTTCGCTCTACAGCGACTTGAGCACCGAGCCGGCCGCGATCACCGTTCGCTCAATATCGTCTTCGCTGTGCGCACTGGACATGAATCCCGCTTCGATCGGGGACGGCGCCAGATAGATCCCTTGCGCCAGCATGCCGCGGAAGAACGCCTTGAAGCGTTCGCGATCGCAGGCCATGACCTGCTCGTAACAGGTGACCTGTTCCGCGTCGGTGAAGAACAGTCCAAACATGCCGCCCAGCCGGTTGGCCGCCATCGGCACGCCCGCCGCTTTGGCCTCGTCCAGCAAGCTGTTCACCAGCACACCGGTGCTGTCGGCGAGTTCCTCGAAAAACCCCGGCGTCGAGATCAATTCCAGGGTCTTGAGTCCGGCGGTCATCGCGATGGGATTACCGGACAAGGTGCCGGCCTGATACACGGGCCCCAGCGGAGCCAGTTGTTCCATGATTTCGCGCCGCCCGCCGAAAGCTCCGACCGGCATGCCGCCGCCGATGACCTTGCCCAGGGTGGTGAGATCGGGCGTGATCCGATAGTGCCCCTGCGCGCCGGTAAGGCTCACACGAAAGCCGGTCATGACTTCGTCGAAGATCAGCAATGCGCCGTGGTCGTCGCAAATTTCGCGCAAGCTCTCGAGAAATCCCGGCGCCGGCAGCACGCAATTCATGTTGCCGGTCACAGGCTCGACGATGATGCAGGCTATAGTCTCACCTGCTTGCTCAAACGCCGCGCGCACCTGCACGATGTCGTTGTAGGCGAGAGTAGTGGTCAATTCGGCCAGCGGGGCAGGCACCCCCGGCGAACTCGGCACGCCGCAGGTGAGCGCGCCGGAACCGGCCTTGACCAGCAGCGAATCCGCGTGACCGTGATAACAGCCTTCGAACTTGACGATTCTGTCCCGATTCGTGTATGCGCGGGCCAGCCGGATCGCGCTCATGCATGCCTCGGTGCCGGAGTTGACCATGCGCAGCATGTCTATCGATGGCATCAACTCGCGGATGCGTTCCGCCAGAGCGGTTTCAATTTCTGTTGGCGCGCCGAAACTCAAGCCTCGACCCGCGGCGTCGCGCACCGCCTCGATAACCTGCGCGTGCGCGTGACCCAGAATCATGGGCCCCCACGAACCGACGTAATCGATGTAGCGCCGGCCGTCGATATCGAACAGGTACGCGCCGGCGGCGTGTTCGATAAACGGCGGGTCTATGCCCATACCGCCGAACGCGCGCACCGGCGAGTTTACGCCGCCCGGGATGTAGCGCCGGGCCCGCTGAAAAAGGTCTGCTGATTTCGTCATAAATGATCGCGAGGGTTGATCGTAAGGGTCAGGTGCGGAAAAGCGTGGCGATTTCGCGCGCGGCGGCTTCGGGATCGATTTGTGCAAACACGCCGCTGATGATGGCCACGAGGCCCGCGCCCGCGTGGATCAGCGGCGCCGCGTTGGTGGACGCAATGCCGCCGATCGCACAGATCGGAATGGGTAACGCCGCGTGCGCGCGCTCGAGCAAATCCAAGGTCGCGCGCACCGCGTCCGGTTTATTGGGTGACGGAAAGTAACTGCCGAAAGCGATATAGTCGGCGCCTGCCTGCCACGCCTTGAGGGCCCGCGAAAAATCATTGTAACAAGACACGCCGATAATCGCGTGTTCACCCAGTATCGCGCGCGCCTGCGCGATTGGGATGTCGCCCTTGCCCAGATGCACGCCGCCGGCCCGTACTTCGCGTGTCAAATTGACGTCGTCGTTGACAATCATCGGTATGCGGTAATCCGCGCAGAGCATGCACAATGCCGCGGCGCGCTCCCTCCGCTGCTTATGGCTGGCGCTCTTGTCGCGGTATTGAACCATGCATGCGCCGCCTTTTATTGCGCGCTCGACGTCCGCGACAAGCGTTTCAGACCCACCCGTGGTTTCAGGGCCGCACGCGACGGTGACCGCGTAAAGACCGCGCGGGACCTTTGCATAACGTGCCGCGGTTAAAGTCGCGCGCGAGCGGGTGTCTGTCGCTGCCAGGGTCATCGCTGCGCCCAGAAAAACCGGTGCGGGATATGCTGACCCCGGCCGATGCGATAGCCGTTTTGCAGCGCGCGCCAGGTATATTCCTGCGCCTTGTGGATGGCGGTGAAGGGTTCGTTGCCCTGCGCGAGCAGCCCTGCCAGCGCTGCGGCCAGAGTGCAGCCGGAGCCGTGATACGTCGCGGGCAGCCGTTCCCATTGATAGCTTTCGAGTACGCGGTTATTGCCGTACAGCATGTTTACCACCGGGTTGGTCACCGGGCCGGCGGCCGTTTTGGCGCCACTGTCTCCGCCGGTAATCAGCACGTACTTCGCGCCATAGGCCAGCAGCGCCATTGCGCAGGCGTCCAAGGTATCGGCTTCCGGCGCCAGCGCGTAAGCCTCTGATCGGTTCGGTGTTACAACCGTCGCGTGTGGCAGCAACAGCGTGTTGATGGCGGTGGCCGCGGATCGCTCCGCCAGCGCGCCGCCGCCGCCGGCGACCAGTACGGGGTCCAGCACGACCGGCAAGCCTGGGTAATCGTTCAGCAGCGTATGGATCGCCTCGATCACTTCCACGCTGCCGGTCATGCCGATCTTGATGGCGGCCACCGGAATATCCTCCAGCACCGCGCGCGCCTGCTGCACTACCAGCCCTGCTTCCAATGGCGTGAAGCCGATGACATTGTTAGTATCCTGCGCGGTGACCGCCGTAATCACCGGTGCGGCATGCGACCCCATACTGGCTATGGCTTCGATGTCGGCCTGCAGGCCAGCGCCGCCGGTCGGGTCCAGGCCGGCCAGCGCGAGCACTACCGGCACCTGTTTTTGTTTATCTGCCATTGCTCACGGATTTTGGCGGTCGAGCAATATTTATCTTAACACTACCTGCCATTTTGCGGTTCACGGCCCGCGCGGCCGCGATCCCGATCATATTCAATTTCAAGGTGTAATCAATGGAAGAAGACTACAAGACTTTTATGTGCACGGTGTGCGGATTCATTTACGACGAGGCGCAAGGCTGGCCGGAGGACGGCATAAAGGCCGGCACGCGCTGGAAAGATGTTCCCGAAACCTGGGTCTGCCCGGAATGCGGCGCGACCAAGGACGATTTCGAAATGGAGGAGATTTAAACCGCGCGACTCCACATCACTCCTGGCGGGAACTGGTCAAAAACGCCTCGACCGCTTTATCCAGGGTGCCTGCCTGACGAGCGATAAACGCCGTTTTGGCGGACTGTTCCAGCGAGCACATCCATTTGTAAGCGAGGTTGAGGCTCTCGCCACAGGCGTAGACGCCGTGGCCGCGCACGATCGCGATGGGGTGCGACGCCAGCAGTGCCGCGACCCTTGGCGGCGACTCAAGCAGGTAATCCGCGTACGGAATCGTGACTACGGGCGCTCTCGGAAAATACAACTGTCCCTCGAAATCGACCGGCACGAAGTTCTCGCCGTTCAAGGTCAACGCCACGCTGTGGGGCGCGTGACTGTGCAGCACGGCCCGCGCCTGCGGGTTGCGCCGGTAGATTTCAAGGTGCAGCGGCGTATCCAGAGACGCGCCCGGCGCGCCCGTTGCGTCGATGTCACAGGCGATCAGTTCATCGATGATGAGCGTATCCGCGCAGGCCCCGGTCGGGGTTATCCACACGGTGTCGCCGTCGCGCACCGACGCATTGCCGCTGTGCGAATCGTTGTAACCGTAGTGCCGCAGCCAGCGGTAGTGGCGTACCAGGTCATCGCGTATGCTCATGGTCTATGTGTTCTCCGCATCGGCGCCCGGTTTGAGACTGCGGCGGGCATGCCGTAGGATGCCGCTTTCCGTACCATTTCTAAGGTAAACACATGTCAGCATTAGTCTGCGGCTCGCTCGCGTTCGACACCATTATGGTGTTCCCAGACCGGTTCAAGAATCACATTCTGCCGGATCAGGTGCATATTCTTAATGTCTCCTTTCTGGTGCCGGAGATGCGCCGCGAGTACGGCGGGTGCGCGGGCAACATCGCCTATAACCTTAAACTGCTGGGCGGCGACGGCAAACCGATGGGCACGGTAGGCCGCGATTTCGATGTTTACCGCGACTGGATGGATGACTGCGGTATCGACCGCGCGCATATCACGCAGCTCGACGACTCGTATACCGCGCAGGGTTACGTAGTGACCGATCTGGATGACAACCAGATCTGGGCGTTTCACCCGGGCGCCATGAATCATTCGCACGTAAACAAGGTACCGACCGACGCGGATATCAGCATCGGCATCGTGGCGCCGGACGGGCGCGACGGCATGGTGCAGCATGCGAGCCAGTTCGCTGATGCGGACATTCCGTTCATTTTCGATCCGGGCCATGGTCTGCCAATGTTCGACGGCGACGACTTGCTGCGTTTTGTCGAGCAGGCAAGCTGGTTGGCGCTCAATGACTACGAATCTCGAGTCATGCAGGAACGCACCGGCCTGTCGCTCGCGCAACTGGCCGAGCGCGTGAAGGCCGTCATCGTCACGCGCGGGGGCGAGGGCTCATGCGTCTATACGGAAGGTCAGGAAATAGAAATCCCCGCGGCCAAGGCGCAGGCGACCAAAGACCCGACCGGTTGCGGCGACGCCTATCGCGCGGGCCTGCTGTACGGACTGATGAACGATTTCGATTGGGGGACCACCGGCCGCGTGGCGGCGCTCGCGGGCGCAATCAAGATCGAGCAGTACGGCACGCAGAACCACCGTTTTACGCAGGATGAATTCAAGGCGCGGTATAACCAGGCATTTGGCCATGACTTCGCATGAGGGTTGATGGTCGCGGCCTGTAGGTCGCCAATCCTTAGACGACATATCCAATCGACTCTCGCTTCATGTCGGCAAAGGATTGCCGACCCGCGTCGCTGCAAACATTAGTCATGAACGAATGCATCTCGGCCAGCATCGCTTTTACCTGTAACCGGATGCGGTCGGCTCGCGCAGCGAAATAATCGGCCAGCCGCGCATCCGCGCGTGCGCTGTCAAGGTCTCGTCGGCATCGACCGCCACCGGGTGGCTAACTTGCTCCAGCAGCGGGAGGTCGTTGTGCGAATCGCTGTAAAACCAGCTATCTGTCAGGTCGAAGCCCCATTGCTCCAGCCATGCGTGCAGGCGCGCAACTTTGCCTTCGCGAAAACAGGGGACGCCGGCCAACTCCCCGGTGTAGCGTCCGTCGGCAAATTCAGGCTCGGTGGCGAGCAAATGCTCGACGCCGAAAGCCTGCGCGATCGGTTCGGCGATAAAGCGGTTGGTTGAGGTGATGATCACCGGTACCCGTCCCGCTTCGCGATGTTGTTCGATCAACCCACGGCCCCGCGGCAGGATCAGGGGCGCGATGCGCTCTTCGACGTACGCCGCCCGCCAGCGCTCGAGCGTGGCAAGCGAGTTCTCGGCCAGCGGCCGATACGCAAACCGCGCGAACTCAAGGATATCGAGCGTCCCCGCCTTGTACTGTGCATAAAAACGGCGATTCTCTCGCTCATGGACCGTGGCGTCCACCACGCCACGGTTAACCAGAAAGCGGCCCCATTCGTAATCGCTGTCGCCGCCCAGCAAGGTGTTGTCCAGATCGAATAACGCCAGTCCCACGCCAGACCTCGTACAATATACATGTCGAAAAGTGCCTTCCGCCGCTTACCGACAATGGCAGACGCCGCACTATACTTAGGTCCTGAGCCTCCGGCGAATGCTTTTGCGCAAGGCCATAAAAAAACCACGGCCTGCCATTAATACCAGGACGCCTGTCATAGAGTGCCTTACGAATCGGGTTCGTTGCCGAACAGCGGGTGTTGTGGAACAATGAAATAAGATGTGTGAAGGGGGAACGACAAGTGATTGATGCAGGTGGATATAGAGCCAATGTCGGCATCATACTGAGCAATCTGGCCGGCGCCGTGCTCTGGTGCAAACGCGTCGGGCAGGATGCGTGGCAGTTTCCGCAGGGCGGAATACAAAATCACGAAACGCCTCGTGAGGCCATGTATCGTGAACTCTGGGAAGAAACGGGACTGATGCCCGAGCACGTGGAGGTCATGGGCTGCACGCGTGACTGGCTGCGTTACCAGTTACCCCGCCGCCTCGTGCGGCGTCGTTCGTCGCCTTACTGCATAGGTCAAAAGCAGGTCTGGTTCATCCTGCGACTGATCGGCGACGACAACTGCGTCAGGCTGGATTGCTCGGTCAAGCCGGAATTCGATGGCTGGCAATGGGTGAATTACTGGCACCCGATGAACACCGTGGTGTTCTTCAAGCGCGACGTTTATCGTCAGGCGCTGAGCGAACTGGCGCCGCTGCTTTTCGGCGCGGGTTGCCGGCTGGGCGCGCCTCGGGGCGCCGCGAGGGCTAGCAACGCAGCCGTGGAAGATTGACGGCCTCGCCTGCCATGCGGCCGCAAGCGGGTGAGGCAAAAAGGTGCGCCGGGATGGCGCCCCGGTGTTTTATCAGCTCGGGCACGCCTCCGGCGCGCAGCTCGGCAACTATCGGTGATTTAACCCATGCTTAGCATCTTGCGGCGCATCGTCCAGGAAGCGAACAGCGCGGTCAATCTCGCGCAGGCGCTGGATATCATCGTGTTGCGGGTCAAGCAGGCGCTTGTCGTGGACGTCTGCTCGGTCTATCTGACCACGCCCGGCAAGAATCAGCTGGTGCTGATGGCGACAGAAGGGCTGAACCCCGAATCCAAGAAGCGGGTGCGTCTGGATTTCAGCGAAGGTCTGGTGGGGCTTGTGGCCGAACGCGCCGAATCGGTAAATCTCGACAACGCCCCCGATCATCCGCGCTTCAAATATTTCCCGGAGACCGGCGAGGAGCGTTATCACGCGTTTCTGGGCGTGCCGATCGTGCATCATCGCCAGTTGCTCGGCGTCGTGGTGGTGCAGACGCGCGCCTCCCGGCGCTTCGACGACGATCACGCCTCGTTTTTGATCACGCTCGCCGCGCAGCTGTCGGGTGCCATAAGCCACGCCGAGGTAAGCGGCGAGATCGACGCGCTGCGGGGCAGCGGGGGCGAAGTCGATGTATTGATCAAGGGCATCTCGGGCGCGCCGGGTGTGGGGATCGGTACCGCCGTGGTCGCGTACGCGCACGCCGACCTGGAGGCGGTTCCGGATCGCGTGACCGATAATCCCGCGCGCGAAGACGCGCTGTTCCGCGAATGTGTGCTGACCGTTCAGCAGGAAATGATACGGGTCAAGGAACGCATGGGCAGCGTGTTGCCCTCCGAGGAGCGCGTGCTGTTCGATGCGTACGTGATGATGCTGGGCAGCGATTATCTGGTCGATCCGACCGTCGCGCGCATCCGCGCCGGCAGCTGGGCGCAGGGGGCGCTGCGCGACACGATCCGCGAGATCGTGAGCAAGTTCGAAGACATGGACGACGTGTATTTAAGCGAACGCGCAGAGGATATCTGGGACTTGGGCAAGCGCATTCTGGTGCATCTCCAGCAAAGCCTGGATACCGGCGAGCTGCGCCAGCCCGAGCGCATCGTGCTGGTGGGCGCCAGCGTCGGCGTCATCGAACTGGCCGAGATTCCGCAGGAGCGTCTGGCGGGCCTGGTCTCCGAAAGTGGTTCCAGCTCGTCGCATGTCGCCATTCTCGCGCGCGCGCTGGGCATTCCGGCGGTGATGGGTGTGGCCGATCTGCCGGCGGGTCGGCTGGATGGTCGCGAGGTGATCGTGGATGGCTACGCCGGCCGCGTATTTATCCAGCCAAGCGCGCAGGTGCGCCAGGAGTTCGAGCGATTGGCGCGTGAGGAGCGAGAGTTCGCGGCCGGGCTCACCGAGTTCGCGGACCAGCCGGCGGTAACCACCGATGGCGTGCATGTGCCGATATTCCTCAACAGCGGGTTGCTCGCGGAAGTCGACACCGCTACGCAACGGCACGCGGACGGGATCGGGCTTTACCGGACCGAGTTTCCGTTCATGATCCGCGAACAGTTCCCCGGTGAAGACGACCAGTTCCGCATTTATCGGCAGGTGCTGCAGTCGGTGGCGCCGCGTCCGGCGACCTTACGCACTCTGGACGTGGGCGGGGACAAGATGTTGTCGTATTTCCCGGTCATCGAAGACAACCCGTTTCTGGGCTGGCGCGGCATCCGCATCATGCTCGACCACCCGGAGATTTTTCTCACCCAGCTCCGCGCCATGCTGCGTGCGAACGAAGGAATTGGCAATCTGCAGGTTCTGCTACCGATGGTGTCTTCGGTCGGAGAGGTCGATGAGTCGCGTCTCCTGTTAGAGCGCGCGGGTCAGGAGCTGAGCGACGAAGGCGTGGCCGTCACCATGCCCAAGCTGGGCGTGATGGTCGAAGTGCCGTCCGCCGTTTATCTGGCGGGCGCGCTGGCGGAGCGCGTGGATTTCTTAAGCGTGGGCACCAACGATCTGGTGCAGTATCTGCTTGCGGTGGATCGCAACAACTCGCGCGTGGCCGATTTGTATCACGCCCTGCATCCGGCGGTGCTGCGCGCGCTGCGCCAGATCGTCATCGGCGCCCACCAATCGGGGAAGCCGGTGAGTATCTGTGGCGAGATGGCCGGCGACCCTGCCAGTGTAATTCTGCTGCTCGGCATGGAGATCGACAGTCTGAGCGTCAGCCTCGCCAGCCTGCCGCGGGTAAAATGGGTAGTCCGCAGCTTCAGCCGCGCCAACGCCAGGATTCTGTTCGAAAAGGCGCTTGAAATTCACGACCCGGACGAAATCCGCGCGCTGCTGAACGACGCATTGGTGGAAGCCGGGCTCGGTGGGCTGGTGCGTCCCGGCAAGCGCTGATCCGTAGGATGTGTGCCGCCATCAGTGGGAAAGAACACCTGAGCGCACAGGGTTTGTCGCCGGCCAGCCGACCCCGGCCGGTCGACGTTGAGTTACTGGAGGCGGACTTCACGCAGCCGGCATCAGCAACTCCGCCAGCCGTGCAATTTGTGCGCTGGCGGCGGGTTGCTCGCCGTAAGCAATCCGGATCAGCGGCGCGTCTGTCCATTGCCGGAGATCCTCAAGGTTATCCATGACGGCGTTACCCATGCCGGGAGTGGGCTGCAGCACCGAGACCTGATTGAGCACCACCGCGACAAGGCTCAGCCCGCGCGCCTGGATGGCTTGTTGCGACAGCAGGACATGATTGATACAGCCAAGCCGGTCGGCCGCGACCAGCAGCACCGGCAGACTCAGCCACGCGGCGAGATCCGCGTTCAGGCCATCGGCCGCCAGCGGCGAATAAAAACCGCCCGCCCCCTCAACCCATACAAAGCTGTCATCGCTCACGCCTTTGACACACGCCTGCTCCAGCCCCGCGAGAGTCAAATGCTCTGCTTTTTCAAGCCGCGCAGCCCGCGCCGGCGATAAGGCGTGCCGGAAGCGATAAGGGCATACGTCCAGCAGCCTTCCAGGTTGCTCCGCGGCCGCATGCAGCACCGCCGCGTCGGCGGGAAACAATGCGCCGTCCTGGGTCTCGCAGCCGGATTCGGCGGGTTTGCGCGGCACCACTCGCACACCGCGCGCGATGAGCTTGCGTATCACCGCCGCGCCGATCCAGGTCTTGCCCACACCGGTATCGGTGCCGGTTACGAACACGCCGCGCACCGGTATTCGCTTACCTGACCGCACCGGCGCTCATCAACAGCCGCCCGGCTTCACGATATTTCGCTGCCGTCCGTTGTACGATCTCCGGCGGCAATTCAGGCCCAGGCGCGGTCTTGTTCCAGGCAAGTGTTTCCAGATAATCGCGCACGAACTGCTTGTCGAAGCTCGGTGGACTGCTGCCCGGACGGTACGTGTCGGCGGGCCAGAAACGCGATGAATCCGGCGTAAGCGCTTCGTCGATGAGCACCAGTTCGCCGACGCTATCGACGCCGAACTCGAACTTGGTGTCGGCGATGATAATGCCACGAGCGCGCGCGTGTCCGGCCGCCTGCAGGTAAAGTGCCAGGCTCGCGTCGCGCACTCGCGCTGCCTGCTCGCGGCCTATGAGTTCCGCCGTTTGTTCGAAATCGATAGTGACATCGTGCGCGCCCACGGCCGCCTTGGTGGACGGCGTGAAGATCGGCTCGGGCAGCCGCGCCGCGACCTGCAGTCCGGAGGGCAGCCGGACGCCGCCTACGACACCACCGCGCTGATAATCCTTCCAGCCGGAACCGATGAGATATCCGCGCACCACCGCTTCCACCGGCAGTGCGCGCAGCTTGCGCACCACCACGCTGCGGCTTGCCAGCGCGCGTCGCTCATGTTCATCCGTAAGCACATCCGCAAGCGGCAACGCCGCCAGATGATTGGGAATCACCGCGCTCAGGCGCCGGAACCAGAAGTTCGAGATGGCGGTTAAGGTTTCGCCCTTGCCGGGAATGGGTGTCGGCAGCACCACGTCGAACGCGGATATTCGGTCGCTGGTCACGATCAGCATGTGCTGTGTGTCGATGTCGTAGATATCGCGCACCTTGCCGCGATGCGAGAGGCGCAGGCCGGCGATGTTCGATTGATAAACGGTGTGGTTCATTCGATGGTCCGATCCCCTGCGAGTAGCCGATTCTAGCGGCGTCTCGCGCCTCGCGCGAGA
>JACCYU010000113.1 GCA_013696315.1 Gammaproteobacteria bacterium
AGTGACGAAGATTCACAATTGCTTGCGCGCCGGCTTATGGCTGCCGCGAGCGGCATGGACGAAGCCCCGATCACCACCATCCATGGATTTGCGCTTCGCGCGACGCAGGAAAGCGCATTCGAAAGCGCCCTGCCGTTCGACCGCGGTGAGCAGATCGACGATGCCGCCGGAAGACTTGAAGCCGCGACGGATTATTGGCGCCGACAGGTCATAGGCCAGCGGCCTGAGGTAGCGCAGCCGTTCTGCGATCTGTGGCCCTCGCCGGACGATCTTGAAAAAGAGATCCGCGATTATCTGATCCGCGCGCATACCCGCATCGCCGGTCCCGAACACGACGAAATTGTAAAGCGTGCGGCGGCGTTGAGAAAGCTATGGCAAAGCGGTAAGACGCGGCTGAAGGCAGACCTGAAAAGTTTCCTGGAGTCGGGTCGCTTAAATAAAGAAGTATTGAAGGTGGCGCTGGAGAAACACAACTCTAATATCGATGCGTTTCTATCAGAAATCGATGCGGCGCTATCAGTTGGCTCAAGCGCAGTACCTGCGCTTCCTGCATGGGTCGCCCATCTGGCTCTCAGCCGGCAGTTCAGTGCCAGAGGCAATGCCGCCAAGCAAGCGGCAGCCACTTTTGTCGAGACCGAACTGGTCAGGAAACTGGCTGCGTTTCAACCCCTGTACAAACTCGACGCCGTACGACAGGCAAAGCACGAAATTGCCTCGAAAGCAGCACGGCGCAAACAGGAACGCCGGCAGTTCAGTTTCGATGACATGATCGGTGCCCTGCACGAGGCCGTCACAGATCCTCAAGCGGGTCAGGCGCTGGCCGATGCGCTACACAAAGCGTGGCCGTGGGCGCTGGTCGACGAATTCCAGGACACCGACCCGCTGCAATATGAAATTTTAAGGCGTATCTACGCAAAGCGGACGCACGGCGGATTGATGCTCATCGGCGATCCCAAACAGGCCATTTACGGATTTCGCGGCGGCGACATCTTCGCCTATCTTCAGGCCGTGGACGATGTTGCCGACCGCTATGGATTGACGACAAACTTCCGCTCCACCAGCGGTCTGCTGAATGCCTTTACGGCAATCTTCAAGGCTCCAGGTAAAGAGGCTTTTCTGGTAGGGGACATCGAATTTCACGAGGTGCTGCCCGGTCCGCACACCGACGATCGTACGCTCACCATAGAAGGGACTCCTGTTCCGCCATTTACCCTTTGGCCGTTTGCCGACGCAAAAAATTCAGCCAAAAGCAAGATTCATCCAGCCATTGTAAAAGCAACCGTGAGCCGCATTACGCGGCTTCTTTCTGAAACAAACCAGGCAGAATTCGTTACCACTACTGACGGCATTAAAACTTCGCGAACAGTTCAGTCGCGGGACATCGCCGTGCTGGTCAACACCAACCGCGAGGCCGCCTGGATGCAGCGCGAACTGAACGCAAACGGCACCGCCTCGGTGTGTCTGCATCAACAGAGCGTGTTCGAAGCGGACGAGACGCAGGAAGCGAACGATCTGCTCAAACTGCTGCGCGCTGCCGCCAGCCCGACGGACGAGGGGCTGGTACGTACCGCGCTGTGCACGCCTTTGCTCGGATTCCATCTGCGCGACATGGTGCGTCTCGCCGGCGAGCAGACCGAATGGCAGACGACTCTGGATCGTTTCCAGAGTGCGCATGCGCGGTGGCAATCGACCGGCGTGCTCAGCATGCTTTACGGCTTTCTGCAATCCGCCGCGCCGCGGTTGCTGGCCTGTGACAACGGCGACCGCCGCATGAGCAACTATATGCAGCTTGCCGAACTGCTTGCCACTGCCGAGAGCGAATCATTCGGCATGGCCGGTCTGATCGGCTGGTTGCGAGACGCAATCGCGGAGGCAAGTGCCGCAGGCGAACAGGCACAGCTGCGGCTCGAATCCGACGAGGCGCTGGTGCGTATCGTGACCGTGCATCGCGCCAAGGGGTTGCAATATCCAATCGTTTTCCTGCCATTTGCGCCATGGCTGGGCGCGGGCGGCAAGCCGGATCAGCCGGCTTTCTATTTCCACGAGAAAGGACAGGCGTATCTGTGCCCTGTTTTGCTGGACGAAGCGCACAAGCAACAAAGTGTGAGGGAGGCTCGGGCAGAGGGACTTCGCCTGCTTTATGTGGCGCTCACGCGCGCCGAGCAGGCTGTATTCATGCCGTGGGGATTAGCCAATAGCACACAGAATGGCGCGCTGGCCGGATTGCTCGTGCGCGACCTTCTGGGAGACATGGAAAATTGGTATTGGTCTGGCAACTGCAGTCCGTTGAATGAGTCGGCGATCAGCAAAACTATCGAAAAGCTGGCGAGCAGCTGCAACTCGATCGGGGTTGAACCATTGCCTGTGAAGGATGAGGCTGCGGCTTTTTCCCCTCCCCTTCAGCCCTTGTCTGGAAAGGCGCGCACCGATCTGCCCCAGCGCCGTCCGCCGTGGGGAACGTATAGTTTTTCCCGGCTGGTGCGCTATTCAGGCGATGCGCTGGCCAGCCGCGGCGCAGCCGACGAAGCGGCAAGCGAAGTCGAGCAGATTGCCGATGGGCCAGCGCAGTTCAACATGCAGGGCGCGGCTTTCGGCAATGCCTTGCACGACGTGCTGGAAAAGGCTGATCTGGCGAACTGGCCCGCGCCGACGCAGGCACCGGCAGTCGAGCATGGGCGTTTGATCCTGCATTGCCTGCGTCGTCACGGATTCGTCGTGGAGGAGACCGACAGTGATGGGGCGATCGCGAACTGCGCGCGGCTGGTGTCTAACACGCTTCACACTCCACTGCCCGGTATCGGGACGCTCGCAGTGGTGCCGGCGGCACTGCGGGTTGCTGAGATGGAATTCATGATGCGCCTCGGCGGTATGTCGCCCGACGCTGTGATCCGGCTGCTTGACCGACATGGCTATGGCAGTCCGTTGTCACTGGCTGAGCGCAGCGAGGCCATGACGGGGCTCATGCACGGGTTTATCGATCTCGTGGTGGAGTCCGGCGGTCGCTATTACGTGATCGACTACAAGACCAATAATCTCGGACGCGAAGCGGAAGCTTACGCGATCGACAATCTGCGAAACGCGATGTGCCTGCGGCATTACGATCTGCAGTATCTGATTTATGTTGTCAGCTTGCATCGTCACCTGGCCCAGAGAATCCCGGGGTATGCGCCGGAAACCCATCTGGGCGGCGTGCGGTATCTGTTCATGCGCGGCATGGCGCCTGACGCCGGGGTACGCGGCATTTTCTCGGACCAACCGGACCCGGAGTTCATCCATATGCTGGACGCTGCATTCGACGGCAAGGCGCGTGCGGCATGAGCGCAAATCCGCGCGACGTTGCGAACGAGCCCGCACAAGGAAATTTCGGCCCGCTGGACGCGGCACTGGCGGACTGGGCGCGCCGGCACGGCGGCGATGAACAGATCGCGCAGGCATTCGCGCTGGTCAGCCGCGCTGTCCAGCAAGGCCACAGCTGTCTGAACCTCAATGCCAGTCATCCGCTTCCCGGTTCAGACAAAACTGTTTCCGGCCGCGCTTTGCTCAAGGCCGTGCGCACGAGCAGTCTGGCGGGCGGGCCGGGCGACGAAAAGCCGCTGATCCTCGAAGATACGCGGCTGTACTTCCATCGCTACTGGCAATATGAACAGCGCCTTGCAAATCGCATTCGACGCTTTATCGAATCCGCGGCCGAGCCCGTATCGCTTCCGACCCTGCTCGCGGATGGCGGCCTGTTCGACTTCGCCTCGGTGACGACCGGGCAACCGCACTGGCAGGCGGTGGCGGCGTTCACTGCGCTGCGACATCGCTTCGCCATCATTTC